>CAZKFX010000014.1:0-26169 GCA_964552375.1 uncultured Candidatus Saccharibacteria bacterium | reverse complement strand
CTGGCTGGAAATATTTTCATTCAAAATTTCAAGGAGAAAAAGAAATCATCTCCAGCACCGGAACCATCAAATATCTTTCCTTAGAAGGCGGATTTTACGGAATTGAAACTGAGAAAGGAGAAAAATATGTGCCCTTAAATTTGCCGGCTGAGTTTAAAAAAGATGGTTTAAAAGTTTGGTTTAAAGCCAAACCCAAAAAAGGTGCCACCATTCAGATGTGGGGCAAGCCAGTTGAGATTTTGGAGATTCAGAAAGTTGAGAAAAAGAAAGTGAAGAATCTTTCTCAAATAAAAGTGGTCATTTTGTATGAAAGAATAGGGGATGGAAAACAAATAAATAGAAGTGTTGAAGATGAGATAAAAATTTTTAAGGAAATGAATACGGATTTCATCTTTAGAGCTTTTTGGAGATGGTTTCCAATTCCAGAGAAATGTGAGGACTTGAAAGATGAAGAAAAGAGAGAATTGTGCGAACTCAAAGGCTATAGCTACTCTCATTTTGAAGAGTCTATCTCAAAAATAAAGAGTGAACTGCCTAATGTAATAATTTGCGGAGCTGTGGGGGCACAATTTCTTCGCGAAACAGAGAGAAATCCCATAACTGGAGAGATTTTTGACAAAAAAGAAACCCAAGCTATGAGATTAAATCCAGCAAAATGGGGTATTAATAAAACTCTTCCTCCAAAATTTTGCAATCATCCAGATATTACAAATCCTGATTTTCAAGAGCTATTGCTAAACTGGGCAAAAAAGCAGATTGATTGTGGCGCAGATGCAATCTGGATTGATATGCTTTTTAAACAGGCAAAAATATTGGAAGAATTGACAGGGGATGTTTATCATCCAGCAGTTAAAGAATCTTACGATGCTGCCTCAAAAATTATAGATGAAATTCATAAATACGGATATCAAAAGGGAAAGTACATATATGTTGGAACTTGGGCATATTCCGCTCTTACTTTTCCTTATTCTCCACCAAAGTTAGATTTTGTCACAGCGTCACCAACGAGTGCAGAAATAAAAAAAATGGAGCTTAATGATGAAAAATGGAACTTTATAATAAATATCACAAAAGAAAAATTGGAGAATATTCCAATTTTAGCCTTCATTGATTGGGCAGGCACCACCAACACTCCTATGGGGGTATTCAGCCAGAGATTGAGTAAAGAAGAACAAAGGAAATTCTTAGAATATGTTGATAAGTATTTCCAGAAAAAAGGAATAATCTTTGTTTATCCAGTTCATGGTGGCTTTATGGGACAGGATGCAAGGATTTTATCTTTTGGAAAGTTAAAGGTTTATGATTCTTTAGCACCAGAGTTTGAGACTTACGAGACGATAAAAGAACTTGTCCAAATCAAGAAAACAAAACTCATCTCCACCGAGGGCACTGATAATGAAAAGGATGGTTTGATTGATAACGAGGATGGAAATTTCTGGTTTAGAGAAGGGGCTATATATCAAACACATCCATACGCTTATCCTAATCATTCCTTCAAAGAGATAACTCAGCAAATACCAAAACTTGCAGATTTAGGAGTGAAAACCATTTATCTTATGCCAATTTGGGAGCATCCTAAAGGGAATAAAACAATATATTCAATCTACGATTACTTTAGAATTGATCCAGAGTGCGGAACGCCTCAAGAACTAAAAGAACTTGTGAAGACTGCACACAGATACAATATGAAAGTACTCTTTGATTTTGTTACTTGCTGTACTCCAAAAGGAAGCGTAGTATGGAACAACAGCTGGACTTTAAGGATACCTCTATCAGAATTAAAAGAAATAGCAAAGGAACTTGGTTGGAAACTTGAGTACACGACTATTAAAGGGGATAAATTCGTGTATGCAAATTGCAGACAAAGTGAGGAACAACTGCTATGTGATGTTGCAGGAATGATTATTGACAACAACACAGTTATACCCCGCCATTATCCTCGTGCAGATTGGGGTTTTGCAATAGATAGAACAAATCCAGACGTAATAGAATATTTTACAAAAGTAGCTGAATTTTATGTCAAGGAGTATAACATAGATGGCTGGAGGTTAGATGTTCCTTCGGCTAATTGGAATCCAAAATTAATCCCTAAAGATCATTCTATAACAAATATGATGAAGAATGTAAAAGGAGCTATTACTAAAATTAAGCCAGGTGCCATTCTATTAGCAGAAACCTCATTTCCTGAGGTTGAAGAGATTTGCGATTATCTCTATGGTCGTGATGTCTTAAGATGGATCCTCACAACTAAACCTACTTCAGCGGAGCTTGTAGAAAAAATCAAAGATGTAAATAATAGAGTTTATCATATACCAGATTTGGAAAAGTATGACTTATCTGTTCAACAACAAAAAGTTTCATTAGTATTGATATCCACACTTCCTGGTATTCCGATGGTTCGGGTGGGTGAGGAGATTGGAATTAGAGGGTCATCTGAGTCAGGTCCTATAAATTGGGAAGAAGGAAATTACGAACTTAGAGAATTTTACAAGAAAGTATTCAGTATCCGCAACCGCCACAACGCCCTCAAATATGGCTTGATAGAAAATGTATGGAAATCAGGAGATAATGCCTATGCATACTTAAGAAAATACGAAAACGAAAGCGTTATTGTAGTGGTAAACTTTTTGAACAAAACCGCAAAATCAACACTTGATTTATCCTTCCTTCCAAAGGGAACGGTTTTATATGATGAGTTAAACGATGAAACTTTTAATATCAATGATCCAAGTAATTTCAAAATTTCTGTTCCTGCTTATGGTGCAAGGATTTTGGTTTTGAAATAAAGCAAACGATTATGAACAAAAAAATCTTCATCACAATCGGAATTTTGGGAATATTAATTTTTCTCTCTATTTTTCTTTTTAGTTTAAAATCTCAAGGAAAGGTTATTCCTTTTGAGACAGTTTCAAAGGGAAAAAGTTTTGGACATTTAAATAAAGAAACAATTAATCCAATATATACCGTCCTAACTAACAAAAACGAGTTAGAGAGTTTTTTGAACAAATTTGGAATAAAATCTAAAGGAATTGGCACTTTTTCTGAAGATGATTTTAAAGAGTATATTTTAATCTGTGCCTATTTTGGAGCTGTTCCCACTGTAGAACTTAAAGTATTAGATAAATTTACGATCAAGAAAATCACGGCTAAAGACAAATTTGTAGAAATTCTTGTCCAATTAGGTAAATACAATCCAATTGGACCAGAAGTGGTAAGCGCTCCTTACCATATAGTAAAAGTCAAAAGGGATTATTTTAAAGAAGGAAAATATCTTTTTGTCTTCAAAGATACTGATGGCAAAGAATTAAATCGCGTTGAGGTAGAAATTAAAAAAACTTTTGGAAAAGAATCAAAAAATCTCTCTCAAATTAAAAATGTTAAAGTTGCGGTCTGGTATCAAACCATAACCGATTATAAGGCTTTTAACAGAACCATAGATGATGTCATTACACATTTAAAAGAAACAAGAACTGATTTTGTCTTTCGTGCCTTTTGGAGATGGAAAATAATTCCTGACATCCCTTGTCCAAATGATCCTGTTTGTTCCTTACCGACAATAAGCAAGCGTCCAGGAGTAAGTTATCAAGAATTGAGCGATGCTATTAAAAAAATAAAATCCGAATTACCAGATGTTATCATTTGTGGCGGAGTTCCTTTTGAGCGATTGAATCCGATAGAAAGAAATCCTATTACCGGGGAAATTTTGGATAGAGAGAAAACATGGGCTATGGCTTTAGATCCCTCAAAATGGGGAATTAATATGTCAAAAGAAGAATTTCAAGAAAATAGAGCAAAGGTTCTTGGATATTGGCATCCATCCTATCCTGGCGAACCTTACAATTGGAAAACTGCTACTGCATACTATCCAGATATTACAAATCCTGATTTTCAAGAGCTGTTGCTAAGCTGGGCAAAAAAGCAGATAGATTGTGGCGTAGATGCAATCTGGGTTGATCTTTTGTTTGCCCAGCCAGCTATTTTTGCAAAGATCACAAAAGATAAGAATCATCCAGCCGTGAAAGAATCCTTTAAAGCTGCCTCAAAAATCATAGACGAAATTCATGCTTATGGCTATTCAAAATACGGGAAATACATCTATGTTGGAACATGGCCGGCATTTTTACATTTCGGAACACCGGATGTGGATTTTGTTACTGCCGCTCCTGTTGCCGATGAGGTTAGATATGGGTTATTTGAGAACAAATGGAATAAATTAGCAAATATGTCAAAAGAGAAAGGAATACCCGTATTTGCTTTTATGGATGAGGTAGTGGGTTCTATAAAAACTTCGCAATGTGGAATGGCTCCTTTCACTCAAGAATTCTCTATTGAAGAAAGAAGAGAGAAATTAAAAGAATTAGATAAATATTTTCTAAATAAGGGAATTGTTTTTATCTATCCGCTCCATGGCGGTTGGATCGGTTATGATGCAAAAGTGCTTTCTTTTGGGAAGTTTAAGATTTACGATGCTTTAGCTCCAGAATTTCAAACCTATGAAACCATTAAAGATTTGGCTCAAAATAAAAAACGATAGAAAATGAAACAGAAAATCAAAAAGATAATCTTATTTATTTTAATTTTATCAGTTGCTGGGTTTTTGGGTTATAAGATTTTTTGTCTTAATTATCCCTGCCCCCAATATGTCCCACCAGCTCCTGGTTTTTGCAAAGATGGTGTTCTCGTGCCACAGAAAGGCATCTGTGGTTGTCCTATGCCACCAAGATGTGAGAAAATTGATAAAAAATCAAAAACTCAAGTTAATCTCTCTCAAATTAAAAATGTTAAAATTGTGGTCTGGTATCAGTATTTAACTGGAGGAAGGGTAATTGGAAGAAGCGATGAAGAAGCAATCAAAATTTTGAAAGATTTGAATGCTGATTTAGTCAGAGGCTGGTGGAGATGGCAACCTTTACCATTTTCTTCAAAAGATGAGCAATTTAAAAAAATTTTTGGAAAGGAAAAGTTTGAAAAATTGGTTTTATCTGGGCAAACCTGGGAGGATTATGAAAACATTGTAAAACTCTTCAAAAAAGAAATGCCAAACTCACTATTTATGGCTTCTTTTGGCTTGCAATTCATTCCTCGGGCAAAAGACAGAGACCCGATTACCGGAGAGATTATCGGCAGAGAAAAAGCCTGGGAGATGGCTTTTGACCCTCAAAAGCATGGATTTAAAATGTCAAAGGCAGAATATCAATGCATACAGGCAAAGAGAAGGCATTGGGTAAGAAAGGATATCAAATGCAGAGAAGTTTCGGAGGAATTTGTAAAAAATAATCTCTCAGTTTATTGGGGGGATCCAACAAATGAAGATTGGCAAAATTTTGCCTTTCATATTGCTCAAAAATTAATTGATGGCGGAGCGGATGCGATATGGATTGACCAGTATCTAAATCCATCCGCTAATGCCATTGCTTTGCATTGTTTGGAAGAGCAGGGGACTATAGAAAACTGCAATTTTTCCAAAGCATTGGAGGACGAAAGGGTAAGAAAAATCATAGAGGCTCAAAGAGAGTTTATTGATAGGATTCGCAAATATGGGTTATCAAAAGGGAAGTATATTTTTGTTGGCAGTTGGGGAGTTTTGGGAAAAATTGAGGCGCCTCAAGAGAGTATATTGATAAGGGATGTAGTACCAAACTATGATTTTGTAGTGACAACTATTTCTCCGGAGGAGATTTACGAGAAAAAGATAAACTCTCAAAGATGGAAAGAGATCGCTAAAAAACATCGCGAAATTTTTGGAGATATTCCGATGTTCGTTTGGTTCGACACCGGTTATTATTACTCGCCTATGCACATCTTTTCCCAGTATTTAAACAAAATCGAGCAGGCGGAATTTTTGGAAACTGCGGATAAATTTTTTGTTGATTTAAGTAAAAAAGAAAATTTAACAGTTGTTTTTGTCTATCCAATTTCAGGTCAAATGATGGGACCCTGGAAGGAAAATGAAAGAAAAATTCTTTCCTTTCAGTGTTGCTGTGAGACATGCAAGAATAGATGCCTAATTCCAGGCGACCAGAAAGAAAAATGCGGTTTTGGAAGCTACGATGCCTTAGCCCCAGAATTTGAAACCTATGAAACCATCAAAAAATTAGCAAAAAAGAAAATTCAACCATTAATTTCTATTGAGTTTGAGTATCCTGATGTTTCTATTTTTTATGAATATAAAGGTGAAATCTGGCAGTTTAATCCAAGATCAAATTTAAGAAAGAAAATTGTTCAAGGAGGATGTCCTACACTTTCTCCAGATAAGACAAAAATTGCTTATATAAGAAGTGGGGGAATATATATTTTTGATCTTTTAACTCACAAAGAGAAACTTTTACAACAATATCCAAAAAATTTTATTTTTGGCCCTCTCAGTTGGTCACCAGATAATAAATACCTTGTTGTAGATACAGGAACTTCTCCTGTCCGTCAAAAAACTATTATTGATATTTCTAATCAAAAAGAAATTTTATCTTTTCCTACTTTAGATGATGCCTATGGGTGGATAAGTGATAATGAGATTGTTTTTACTGACTTACAAGATGTTCCAAGACTACCGCCTTATGGTGAAGGAGGCTATGGAATTGCGATTATTAATCTTAAAGGAGAAAAGAAAATCTTAAAAAAAGCTACCGATAAAGAGGATTATTCGTTTTTGGGAATTATTGATGACAAAATATATTTTTCATTAACTAAAGTTGAATCAGATGAAGGGTGGAGAGATGAAACCAAAGAAACTGTTTCTTATTGGATAATGGATAAATTCGGAAATAATTTAGTTGAAATAGAAAGAATTGAACCTTTAAAGGAAAAGATTAAAAAATTACTACCTTCTAATTATAAAGGATACTTTGTGCGAAAAGCAGTTTACTTGGATGAGAGTGAAAAATGGACAGTGTTTATTCTTGATCAAGGAAAAACCTCAGAAAGTGAAATTTTTATGATGAATTTGGATCATCCAGAATCTATTAAAAAAATTGCAAAAGGCATCTGCCCTACTTGGTGACATAAATATCATAAATATAAAAAGTGTGTTTAGAGAAAAACATATAGAAAGAAAAAGAGAGATCGCTCCTACCCAAGAGGAAAAAGAAAAGAAAAAGGAAGAAATAATAATTGTAGATGAAAAAGATATAGAAGTGGTGAGAGGAAACCCTACTCTTTTGAGGATAAAAAAAGAAAAAGCTAAAGAGTTTGGTATTAATCCAGAGAGGTATTCAAGAGAAATAACACCAGAGGAAATAAAAAAATTAGTAAATGAAACTTGCGAAAGAAATGAAAATTTAGAAAAAGAATGTCTCTTAATTTGCATAAAAGACCTTCATACAAAACTTTCTGTTTATAAAGCCTCTTTGGATCTCTTAATAGATAAAATCTCCAAAATTACTTGTTCTCAGCTTTCCTTAAAAGGAAGGGTAGTGCGTTTAGAAGGATTTGGTTTTTGTGAATTAGAAAAAGAAAATGGAAAAATAAAATTAAGAAAAATAGAACCGGTTTTACCTGGATATATTGTCTCTCCTCGAGTTTTAGAAAGAGACATTTTAGAAATTACAAGTGAGGTGACTGGGGTACCTTTGGAAAAATTAGAGAAAGATTTAAAAAAGGTATCTTATGCTCAACCTCAAGATTTTGTAGAGGTTATTTATGAAATTTCTCCTTCAAGGAAAATTTTGAGTGCTTGTGCTCATGAGAGAATGGTCATTCCTGCTTCTTTCAAACCTTCTGTAGCTTTAAAAATTTCTATCACTTCAATGGATGCTATTCATGAAATGACCCATTTGGAGTCTCTTATTTTGTTGAAAAAAAAGTACAAAAAATATACCGAAGGAGAAGCGATATTAGCAGAAATAAATGGAGCAAAAAAATTAGCTGAAAAATGGAAAGACATCTTTATAAGACAAATTGCAGATTTAGAAGCAGTTTTGATGCCAGCTACCTGGTTAGCAGAATATCTCCACAGAAACGGAGAGAAAGATACAGAAATTATCAAATTTTTACAAAAAGTTTGCCCCCAAGAAAATCTTTTAGATAGTCTCTTTGGAGAAGAATGGGACCAAGGAAAGATAAATGGACAAACATTTGAAGAAAGGAGAACTTATTTTGCCAGAGCTTATGAGATTGCAAAATTTTTTGGAGAAAATGTAAAGGTATCTAAAATTTCTGAGGAGGATTGGATGAAACTTTTAACAAAATCAAAACTGAGAAAGAAAGGAGAGTATAAAGACCTTTTAAAACATCCACTTGAGCCTGAATTTTTAGATTATTCTTTATATGAAATTGGAAAACCAAGTTTAGGAGATTTTGCTCCTCCGAGGAAAATTATATTTTTATTAAAAGAAAAATTGGACATTTTAAATGCGGAAAAAGAACTTTTAAATTCAGTCCAAAGAGAACCTGATAGGTTTTCTTCTGAAAGAGAAAAGATTTTAAAAGTTTTAAAAAAAGTGGGACTAACGATTGAAAAAAGAAAAGAAATAATAGAAAAAGAAATTAAAAATACAAAAGAGAAATTGAAAAAAGCTAAAGAAGGTAAAATGCAAGACATTCAATTTGAAGATTTATTTTGGGAGATTTAAACAATGAAAAATTTTAGAGAAAGACCAAAAATTTTACAAAAAAAAGAACAAAAAGAAATAGCAAAAGAAATAAAAGAACCTCCTTTGACATTTTCATTCCCTTTAAATAAGAGAAGGAGAGAGGCCATAGAAATGATTTATCGTCCAGAAAAAATAAAGGTGGAAAAAATTTTAGAATTGTTAGAAAGTGAAGATTTTGTAGAAAAAAGGATAGGGGTAGAGTTGGTTCCAAAAGTAAAAGAATTTTCAAGAGATTCTGCTGAAAAAACCCTCTCCATTTTAGAAAGAATGGAAAACAAAGAAGATTACTCTAATATAAGGGAGAAGATTTTTGAGGCTAAAATTAGGACTTTATTAAAGATAAATGAAGGTAAAGCTCTTTCAGTTATTGTAAACACTTTGGAAAGCTTCGGAAATTTGTATCTTAAAGGAATAGGTATTAAATTGCTTGCCGAATTTGGAGAAAGAGCTTTACCTATTCTTGAAAGTCTACCAAAAGGTTTAAAAGAGTCAGAAACAGAAGAAATTCTTTTGACAAAATTAAAAATTTTAGCTTCAAAAAAACCTAAAGAGGCAATTTCTTTGTTAAGAGAAAATATTGAATTTATAAACGACTTTTCTGAAATCCCTATCCAGTTGTTTAATTTTAAAAAAGAACTCTTACCTTTTCTGAAAGAATTAGCTGAAAGTAATTATTGGAAATTTAGATTAAATACTGCTAAAGTGATTTCTTATTTTATCTCAGAAAAAGAAGGCATTTCTTTGCTTAAAAAACTCTCCAAGGATAAAGAACCTTCAATAAGAGTAGAAATAATTAAATCTCTTTCAAATTGCCAAAATCCAGAAAAAGTTTTCCCCTTGATAGAGGAGCTAATAAAAAAAGAAAAAATTTATAGTTCTCTTTCTTTTAAGGATATAGTAAAAATTTTCTTTTTTACTTTAAAATCGGGAGAAAATGGTAAAGAATTGTTAAAAGAAATAAAAAAGAACCAAAAAAATGAAAACATTCAAAAGGCAATAGAATTAGCTTTCAAAATAAACAAACAAAGAAAATACTATTTAGCTTTGCCTAAATCCTTATATGCTACCCCATTTGCAGAGGAAATGAAAGAAACAATTTTCTCTCTTTGGAAAATAAAAGAAAAATTAGAAAGAAAATTTAAAGATGGCTTTTTGGGATTTATTATCGGAGGAAGTTTAGAAAAGGGTTATTTTGAACCAAAAAGTGATATAGATTATGTGATTGTTGGAAAAGAAAAAAGGATAGAAAAAATAGAAAATGAATTTAGAGATTCCCTTGAAAGTCTTCATTTAAAACCTTGTGATAGGTCTCATATTTCTATTTTAGAAAATGGAAAATTAAATGTAGAAGATTTGGAGAGTTATCTTTTTTCTGGCTTATTTTTTGGAGCTAAAAAGAGACTATTAGAAATTCAAAAGAAATTTTTAGAAAACATCACCGAAAAAGAGTGGGATAAAATAAGAAAAAAAATTATGAGAGAAGAGCTACGCATTTTCAAAACTGAAGAAAGATTTTTCATGAACGAAAAAGAAATAACCAAAATTTCCCAAGCTATCTCACTTTTAAAAACACCACCTTCTTTTAAAGAAACTTTAGAAATTTTAAAAGAAAAATTGAAAACAAAAAATAAAAGTCTCAATTTTTGATTAAATATGAATTATTTAATTCAGCTTGACAAACAAATTTTTCTTTTTGTTAACCATCTTCAAAACCCTGTATTAGATTTTCTTTGTCTGTTTATAAGCCAAATTACAGAAGGAGGATTAATTTGGTTAATTGTCTGTCTTTTGATTTTTATTTTTGATCAAAAAGAAAAAAAACGAAAAGTGTTTTTATTGCTCCTGGGGCTGCTTTTGGATTCTTGGTTGGTAAATGTTCCAATTAAAACTCTTCTTTTTTGCAGAGAGAGACCTTTTAAGATAATGGAAAATGTAAAAGTTATCGGAAAAATCTGGGAAAATTGTTCTTTTCCATCAGGCCATATTTCAGCTACTGTTACCGCTTTACTTTTACTTTTTTATTTGTATAAAACTCGCCAAAAGTGGTTGATTTTTTCTTCTTTTTGTTTTGTCTTATTCTTGGGTTTTGCCAGAATTTATGTAGGTATGCACTATTTTACTGATATCTTGGGTGGGATAATAATTGGAGTTTTTTCTGTCCTTTTAATCATTTTTTTAGACAAACAAGTTAAATTTTATTAAAATTTTTAAAAAGAAATTTTATGGAAAGGGAAAATATAAAAAGAATTGAGAAAAAGAAAGAAAGAGAAACAAGAATAATAGATGAAAACTTAAGAGAAGAAGTCAAAAAATTTTTTGAGAATATTCAAGAAAAAGGAAATAAAAAAATCAAAAAGAGAATTGGATATTTTTTGGAAAAATTAAAAGAAAGAGAGGTAGAGAAAGATATTTTATTTTCTCTTTTAAAATTTTTAACAGAGAAGATTTTAAAAAATCCAAATTATGAATTAGGAAGATTTACTTTAAAAGATGAAAGAGAGTTAAATATTTTTAGGAAAAAAAGTAGGTTAAATGAGAGAGAAAGAGAAAAATTAAAAAGTTTGGAGTTAAAAGAGAAATTTTTTCAAATAAGATTAAAATTAGCAAACCTCATTACAAAAAGAGATATTGAGAAGGAATACCAAGAAAAGATAGAAAGATATGAACAAATAAGCCAATATAAAGAAGAAATTGAAAGTATAAAAGGAATAGAAATAGAGATAAAAAATATTGAAGCTCAAATTAAAAGAATGACAGCGGAGAAGAATTTAAATTATTTAACTTCAGATGAAAAATTGGAGTTAAAAAAGTGGAGATCAAGATTGGAAATTACTTTGAATGAGAAAAAAGATATGTTATCTTTTTTATTAGAAAGACTCAATATGGAAAGTTTGAGAGAGGTTTTAATTGAATATTCAAAAAGACAAGCAGAAGTTAAAGAAGTAGAAAAGAAAGGGTTAGTAGGAGTAATTGAAGATGAAATTGAAAAAATAGTAAAAAACTATAAAAAAAATAATTAATTTTATGAACCGAAAAATCAAAGGAGGAATTTTAGTTATTTTAGGTTATATCCTTTCACCTCTTTCTTGGTGGAATGATTTATTTATTAATATCCCTCTGGCATATCTTTTTGCTTTGCCATTTGGCTTTTTTTTCTAAAAAACTATTTCTTCCAGCAATGATAATTGGATATTGGATAACAAACATTATTGGATTTATTTTGATGCATTATGGAGTAAAAGATGTGGTTTCTTCTTTCTTCTTGACAAATTAATTGAATGAATTGATTTTTTTTAAATAAAGTAATAAAATTTTAATAATGAAAATTGGATAGTAATTTAAAAAGGTCGAAAAATCAAAAAGAATTAATTTAAATGTAAAGTTTTTATGAAAGATAAATTAAAATTGGCTTTTTTAATAATAGTAGTCTTTTTAATAGGAATTTTTCTAGGATATTTGGCAAAAGAAAAGAGTAAAAAGTCTATTTTGCCTTCACCTTCTAAAGTTTCTGTTCCTACTCTCTCAGTTGTCTATTTACCAAGTGATCATCATTCTGCTTTATTTGTGATGGCTGAATATCCAGAGAAATTTAAAGAAAAGGGAATTTATTTGAAAAAAGTGGTTGATAAAGAAAAATATGAACTCTATTCTGATAACAAAAAAATCGCCGATATAAAAATCATTCTCGCTAAAAAGGGAGGGGCAGAAGCTATGACTTTAATGACTCAGGAACGTTCAGATATCAATTTAAATGGGGTTCCTCCAACCATATTTTTTATTGATAAAGGAACAAAAGCGAAAATAATTGCTCCTCTTCAAAGTGAAGGTTCCGCCCTAGTGGTAGCTAAAGATAATCCTGCAAATAATTGGGAAGAATTTATTTCTTGGATAAAAAACCATGAAGGAAAAGAAAAAATAGGATTTCCTTTAGTCACTTCTATCCAAAAAGTGATGTTAGAATCAGCTCTTAAGGCAAGTGGTATTACTTATTCGGAAAACCCTGTAGAAAATACAGATGTTACCATAATAGATATGAAAGGTCAGGGAACTATGCTTACATCTTTAGAAAAGAAAGAAATAGATGCAGTTATCGCTTGGCAACCTACTCCAGCAATTATGATAGAAAAAGGAGTGGGGAAGATAATTTCTTTTTCTCAGGATCTTCCTCCAGAAGGAGTATGGAAAAATCACCCCTGTTGTGTTTTAGTAGCCTCTGAAAAAGCTCTCAAAGAAAAAAGAGAAATTGTAAAAAATTTCCTTAAATTAATCTTACTTTCTACTAAACTAATCAATGAAGAGCCAGATTTAGCAGTAAAAGCTAGTAGTAAATGGCTTGGAGTGGAAGAAAAAATAGAAAAATCTTCTATACCTACTATTAAGTTCTCTAATGAGCCAACCGAAGAATGGTACAATGGGGTTTATACCTTTGTGAGAGAAATGGATAAATTGGGAAAGTTAGAAGGAAGACTGAAGGGTAAAGAAACCCAAAAAGAAATTAAAGATATTCTCTTTGATTTTAACCTCTATCAAGAGGCAAAAAAAGAACTTGGACTATAAGTTAATAAAGTTAAAAAGAGTTTTGATGTGGGCAAAAAAATTTTATATAGAGGAATTCTTCCTTTAATAGTAGTCATAATTTGGGAGATTTTTTCCATTTGGCTTAAAAAACCTGCTATTTTACCAAGAGTAGAATCTGTTTTGATAGTTTTACTTCATCCTACTCAAAAGATTCTCGGTATTGGTAGCCTTCTTGAAAACACAATTGTAAGCGTAGTCAGAGTTATTTCTGGATTTCTCTTGGCAGTTATTGTAGCCTTACCTTTAGGAATTTTGATGGGTTATTTTAAAAGAGTAAGAGAGTTTACCACTACCTTAATAGAATTGTTAAGACCAATTCCTCCTTTAGCCTGGATTCCCTTGGCTCTAGCTTGGTTTGGACTGAAGAATTTTGGAGACCTCTTGGGAATAAAAACTTATCATCCAATCTTAGAAAATCTCCAAATAGCGATGATATTCATTATTTTTATTGGTGCTTTTTTTCCAATCCTTTTAAATACTATACATGGAGTAAGGGGAGTGAAAATAATTCTTATTGAATCTGCTATTACTTTAGGGGCTAAAAATAAAGACATCCTTAAAAAAGTGATACTTCCTGGTGCCCTTCCTTCAATATTAACTGGATTAAGAATAGGATTTGGTATTGCTTGGATGTGCGTAGTAGCTGCAGAAATGCTTCCAGGAAGTAATTATGGATTGGGATATTTAATTTCTCATGCTTATGATATAGCAAGAATAGATGTAGTGATAGGAGGAATGATCATTATTGGAATAATTGGAGTTGTTGCAAATACAATTTTTGAATTTTTTGAAAGAAAAATGTTTAGATGGAGAGCTAAAAGTTATTAAAAATGAGTTATCTAAAAATCAAAAATTTAGAAAAATCCTTTGGAAATTTGAAGGTACTGGAAGGTATAAATCTTGAAGTTGAAGAAGATGAGTTTATCTGTATAGTCGGTCCTTCGGGGTGTGGAAAAACTACTCTTTTAAGATTAATAATGAATCTAGAAAAACCAGACAAAGGGGAGATTTTGATAAAAGAAAAATCTGCTGAAAAATCTCTTTCTGATTTGGGATTTGTATTTCAAGAACCAGCCCTTTTTCCTTGGAGAAGAGTAATTGAAAATGTTGAGTTTCCTTTAGAAATTAAGGGAATAAAAAAAGAAAAAAGAAGAGAAATCGCTCAAAGATATATAAAGATAGTTGGATTAGAAGGATTTGAGAAAAATTATCCTTTTGAGCTTTCTGGAGGAATGCGCCAAAGAGTAGCTTTGGCACGAGTCCTTGCTAAAAATCCAGAAGTTTTGTTAATGGATGAACCCTTCGCTTCGGTTGATGCTCAAACCAGAAATAAACTTCAAGAAGAATTGGCTAAATTATGGCAAATGACAAAAAAGACAATCATCCTTGTTACCCACAATGTAGAAGAAGCTGTTTATTTGGGAGACAAAATTGTGGTTTTGAGTAAAAGACCAGCTCATATTAAAAAAATATATCCCAATTTTTTAAAAAGACCCCGCAATAGAACCTCTCCAGAATTTGTTAAATTAAGAAGAGAAATTTTAGACACAATTGACAAATTTTAAAAAATACCCCAAAGCAATATTAGTAGAGGTTATATATCAGTACTACTTGGCAAATTAATTTTGAAGATTTGACAAAATTTTTTATTTTTTATATTTTAATAAAAATTTTTTTATGATTTTATGATTAAAGAAAATCACATAAAACTTTTTATTCCAGGCCCCACACACGTAAGAGAGGAAATTTTAAAAGAAATGGCAAAGCCAGTAATTGGGCATAGGACAAAGGAAATTTCAGAATTGTTTTCTCAAATTGTTCCTAAATTACAAAAGCTTTTGTTTACCAAAAATAAAATTGGAATTTTTACTTGTTCTTCTACAGGATTGATGGAAGCTGCAATAAGAAATTGTGTTAAAAAAAGGGTTTTAATTCCAGTTTGTGGAGCTTTTAGTGAAAGATGGGCAAAGATTGCCAAAGCTAATGGGAAAGAAGTAGAAACAATTGAAGTTGAGTGGGGAAAGGCAATTTTACCTGAGATGATAGAAGAAAAATTAAAAGAAAAAGAGTTTGATGCTTTAGCTTTAGTCCATAATGAAACTTCAACCGGAGTAGAAAATCCTTTAGAAGAAATTTCTCAAGTTTTAAAAAATCATCCCCAAATATGTTTTTTAGTTGATGCGGTAAGCTCTTTGGGAGGAGTAAAAATTGAAGTTGACAAATTAGGAATTGATGTTATTTTAGCAGGTGTTCAAAAATGTTTTGCTTTACCTCCGGGAATTGCCATTTGTTCTATATCAGAAAAGGCAATAGAAAAAGCAAAAAATGTAGAAAATAGGGGATTTTATTTTGATTTTTTACATTATTTAGAAAGATTTGAAAAAAAGAGACAAACTCCTGAAACACCTGCGGTTTCCATTTTGTTTGCTTTGAACAAGCAATTAGATTATATCTTGGAAAAAGAGGGTCTGGAAAATAGATTTTTGAGACATCAAAAGATGGCAAAAATAGTTCAGGATTGGGCAAGAGAAAAATTTGAATTGTTCGCTCAAAAAGAATATTTATCAAAAACCTTAACTTGTATTAAAAATAACAGAAATATTGACATTAATGAATTAAGAGAACAATTAAGAAAAAGAGGAAAAGAAATTTCAGATGGTTACGGAAAATTAAAAGGAAAATGTTTTAGAATTGCCCACATGGGCGATCTTCAAGTTGATGATATAAAGGAATTGTTAAACGATATTGAAGAAATTTTGAAATTATGAAAATTTTAATTTTAGATAAAATTTCAAAAGAAGGAATAGAAATTTTAAAAAAAGAAGGTATTGAGGTTGATTTAAAAATAGACTTTCCTAAAGATAGAGTAGGAGAAATCATAGATAATTATGATGGAGTAGTTATAAGAAGTAAGACAAAATTAAAAAGAGACATTTTAGAAAAAACAAAAAATTTGAAATTTATCGTTAGGGCAGGAGTGGGATTAGATAACATTGATGTAAAATGTGCCAAAGAAAAAGGAATTGAAATATTTAATACTCCAAAAGCAAGTTCGGTAGCGGTGGCTGAATTAACAATGGGACTTTTAATCTCTCTTTGTAGATTTATTCCCCAGGCTAATTTTTCATTAAAGTCAGGAAAATGGGAGAAAGAAAAATTTAAGGGGATTGAACTTTTTGGAAAAACTTTGGGAATTTTAGGATTGGGAAGAATTGGAAAGGAAGTAGCAAAAAGAGCTAAAGCTTTTGGAATGGAAATTTTAGCCTGTGATCCAAATGTAGATTATTTTGAAGGAGTAAAAATTGTGGATTTTGATACTCTATTAAAAAATTCTGATTTCATCACTTTGCATTTACCTCTAACAGAAAAGACAAAAAATTTAATCAACAAAGAGGCAATTGAAAAAATGAAAGACGGGGTTTTTATTGTAAATTGTGCCAGAGGAGGAATAATTGATGAAAAAGCACTCTTTGAAGCCCTAAAATCAAAAAAAATAGCTGGAGCTGCTTTTGATGTTTTTGAAAAAGAACCTCCAGAAAATAAAGAGTTGTTGAGTTTAGAAAATTTTATTTGTACTCCTCATATTGGAGCTTCAACAAAAGAAGCTCAAGCTAAAATTTCAAATGAAGTAGCCCAAATTATAATTGAACAAAACAAAAAATTATGTGGGTAATTTGTATTGATTTAGAAAGTGTTTTATTTCCTGAAATTTGGATAAAAGTGGCAGAAAAAACTAAAATTGAAAAATTAAGATTAACAACAAGAGAAATTCCTGATTATCAAAAATTAATGGCAAAAAGAATAGAAATTTTAAAAGCCAACAATATTAAACTTAAAGATATCCAAAAAATAATAAAGAAAATCCCTCCCTTAAAGGGAGCGAAAAATTTTCTTTCTTGGTTGAGAAAAAAATTTCAAGTTATCATCCTTACAGATAGCTTTTATGAATTTTTAACTCCTGTAATTGAAAAGTTTTCCTTTCCGACCGTTTTTTGTAATTCTCTAAAAATAGACAAAGAAGGATTTATTGAAAATTGCCAAATTAAAGAAAATTTAAAAGCCAAAACAGTAAAATATTTAAAAGAAATTGGATTTAGAGTAGTTGCTATTGGTGATTCTTACAATGATATCAAAATGTTAGAAAAAGCAGATGTTGGAATTTTATTTAATCCCTCTCAAGAGGTAGCTGAAAAATTTCCTCAATTTCCTAAGGTAAAAAATTATTCTCAATTAAAGCTAAAGTTAAACTCTCTTTTTAAATGAAAATTTTAGATGGCAAAAAATTAGCAAAGAAAATTTTAACAAAACTTAAAAAGGAGGTAGAAAATTTTAATTTGAAACTCTCTTTGGGAGTAATTCAGGTTGGAGAAAATAAAGTCTCTGAAATTTATATCAACCAAAAAAGAAAAGCTGCCAAATTTGTCAAAATAGATTTTAAATTATTTAAATTTCCAACAAAAATAGAAAAAGACAAATTAAAAAGAGAAATTACAAAAATTGTTAATTTGCCAGAAGTTTCAGGATTGATAATTCAGCTTCCTTTACCAAAAAAATTTTCTCCAGAAGAATTTTTAAATTTAATTCCTCCTCAAAAAGACATTGATGTGTTATCAGAAAAAAGCTTGGGTAGATTTTATCAAGGAAGATTAGAAATTTTACCTCCTACAGTAAATGCTATTTTAAAACTTTTGAAAAGTTGTAAAATCTCTTTAAAAGGAAAAAATGTGGTTTTGTTGGGAGCTGGAAGATTGGTGGGTCTTCCATTAACATTAGAATTGTTAAGAAAAAAGGCTACTCTTTCTATTTTGAATGAATTTACTAAAAATGTTGTTTTTTTTACTAAAAGAGCAGATATTTTAATTTCTGGTGTAGGAAAACCAAATTTGATAAAGGGAGAAATGGTAAAAAAGGGGGTAGTAGTAATTGATGCAGGAACCACAAAGGAAAAAGGGAAATTGGTTGGAGATGTAGATTTTAAAAGCGTCTCAAAAAAAGCAAGTTATATTACACCAGTGCCTGGAGGAGTAGGTCCTCTAACTGTAGCTTGTTTGATTGAAAATTTAGTAAAATTAAACAAAAAATTAAGTTCTACTTAACCAATATCAAATAGGCTACTCCTAAATAAATTCCAGTGCCAATTATATCTGCTAATGTTGTAATAAGAGGAGTGCTTGCAGTGGCAGGATCTTTTTTGAGCTTGGTAAAAATAAAAGGAAGCAAAACTCCAATAAGGCTTCCAATAATGACATTTATTATCATTGCTAAAATCACAACTTGGGCAATTAAAAAACTTCCACCTCTTACAATTCCCATTACAGAAATCCCAAGCCCCATTACAATGCTTATTGCTCCGGCAATTAATAATTCTCTTATTAAAAGATAACCCCAATCTTTTAGTTTTATTGTCCCAACAGCTAAAGCTCTTATTACTAAAGTAGCTGATTGAGAGCCGACATTTCCAGCAGTATCTACTAACACCGGCAGAAAAGTTACCAAAACTACATATTTTGCAAGCATTTTTTCAAAGTTTTGAATGATACCTCCTGTAACTAAATCCATAATTAAAAGAGTAAGAAGCCAGGTAATTCTGGCTCGAAATATTTTTTTTAAAGAGACTTCTTTCAATTTAGTTATAAATTCTAACCCAATCTCTTTTGATTCAATTCCTGAAAATTTAGTAAAATCTTCGGTTTGTTCTTCTCGCATTACATCAATAATGTCATCAACAGTAATTATTCCCAAAAGATGGTTTTCTTTGTCAGTAACTGGGAGAGCAATAAGATTATATTTTTCAAAAAGTTTTATTGCTGATTCTTGATCAGCTTCACTTTCAATAGAAACAAATTGATAGTCCATAATTGAACTTATTGGTTTTTGAGGATCAGCTAAAATTAATTTTCTAATAGGGATTTCATCTAACAAATGCCAGTCTTCATCAACTACATAAACCACATCAATAGTTTCAGCATCTTTTCCAAACTCCCGAATGTGTTCTATGGCTTTTTTAATTGTCCATTGAGGTTTGATAGCCACATAATCGGGAGTCATTAGCCTTCCCACACTGTCTTTTCTATAACCTAAAAGCTGAAGTGCTTCTTTTCTCTCTTTTGGAGATAACAAATTTATGAGTTTTCGAGTAAGCTCTGGGGGCATCTCTTCAAACAATTCTGTCCTATCATCGGGGTGCAAATTCATAATTAATAATTTCACATCCCCATTTGCCAAACTCTTGAGAATTTTTTCTTGAAGTTCACTATCTAATTCAGAAAAAACTTGAGATTGTAAATGAGGAGGAAGCATTCTCAAAATGAGCGTGCAATTTTTAACACTAAGTTCGGCAAAAAGTTCCGCAATGTCAGAATGATGCCAATTTGAAAGAGTTTCTTTCAAAGTTTTCCATTCTTTATTTTTGATTAATTTTTTGATTTCTGAAATAGTCATTTTTGTCATAATATAAAAAAACAAATAAAAGTTAATTTTCAATCTAAAATTATTTGGAGTATTTCAAAAAAATATAATATGAAAACAAAAAAGTCAATATCTCTTTGAAATTTCTTTTTGTAAAAACTTAGTCAATTTAGAAAGGGAAAGGCTAATTTGAACTGGGTATAAACTGGGGTTTTTTATTTTTTGATATTTTTCAGAAAGTTTTTTTAAATTTTCTTTCACTTTCTCTCTTGTTTGAAAAATAGAAGGAAATTTGTAAATTAATTTTCCTTGTCTTAAAATTTCTTTTAAAAGTTTTCTTCCTTTTAAATTTTCATTTGCCAAACCAATTACATCTTTTAAAAATTTTCCTTTTTTCTCTATTCTAAATACTTGTTTTATACCAGGTAAGGTCATCTTTTCTCTTTCACCAATTTTAAGTTTTGGTTGAAAGACTCCTTTTTCTTTAATGGCTACTAATTTATAACAACTATCTAAAAAAGGAGCGTCATCTGAAGTTACCAAACTTGTTCCCACTCCAAAAGCATCAATTTTTGCTTTTTTTCTCAAAATTTCCTCTATTTTATACTCATCCAGACTTCCACTAACAAAAATTTTTGTATTTTTGAAACCATTTTTATTTAAAATCTGTCTAACTTTTTTTGAAAGTTCTATTTTATTTCCAGAATCTATTCTCACTCCTTTTAAATTTTTAAAGCCCATCTCACTACACACAAAAATAGCATTTTTTGCGCCCAAAATTGTATCATAAGTATCTATCAATAAAATTGTATTTTCTCCCCAAACCTCCAACCAGCTTTTAAAAGCGATTTTTTCATTGGGAAACGCTTGGACAAAAGAATGGGCCATAGTACCAAAAATTGGAATTTTATATATTTTTCCTGCTAAAACATTTGAAGTGCCAAGACAACCTCCAATATAACTTGCTCTAGCTGCTTTTAAACCGGCGTCAATTCCTTGAGCTCTTCTGGAACCAAAATCAACTACAGGCTTTCCTTTGGCTGATTTAACTATTCTTGAAGCTTTTGTAGCAATTAAACTTTCAAAAGAAATAATATTAATCAAAATAGTTTCTAAAATTTGAGCTTCCACAATTGAAGTTTCAATTCTTATTATAGGTTCTTTAGGAAAAACCAATTCTCCTTCTTCAATTGCCCAAAGATTTCCATTAAATTTTATTTTCTCTAAAAATTTTAAAAAATCTTTTTTAAACCCTTTTTCTTTTAAAAATTCTAAGTCTTCTTTTTCAAAATGAAAATTTAACAAAAAATCAACTACATCTTTTAGTCCACAACAAATTAAATACCCCCTATTTGGGGGCAATTTTCTAAAAAATAATTCAAACACTGCCTTTTCGTTTTTACCTTTCAAAAAATAAGTTTGAGCCATTGTTAATTCATAGAGATCAACAAAAAGAGCTAAATTTTTATTAAACATATTTTGCCCCAAAGGCTTTTTCCATTAATTTAAGAGCGAAATTGTGAGATTTTTTATCTAAATATCCCAGACAATCTTTTTTAATAAAAATTTCATAACCTAATTTAAAAGCATCAAAAGTAGTAAATAAAATGCAAATATTTGTTACACAGCCAGTAAAAATCAATTTTTTTATTTCAAGTCTTTTTAAAATTTTGTCTAAATTTGTCTCAAAAAAAGCAGAATAGGTTTTCTTTTTAATTACTAAATCTCCTTTTTGAGGAGTTAACTCTTTGACAATTTCTGCTCCCCAGGTATTTTCAATACAATGTTTTGGCCAAATTTTAAATTCTTTGTCGTCTTTTTGATGCCAGTCTTGAGTAAAAACAATTTTTCTATTTTTCTCTCTTGATTTTTCAATTTCCTTTTTAATTTTAGGAATAATTTTTAAATTTTTAGGCAAAAACAAAGCACCCTTTGGATGAGAAAAATCATTTTGCATGTCCACAACAAAAAGAGCCTCTTTCTCCATTAATGCAAGATATAAAAAATTTTTCTAAAAATCAATTTATTTTAACTCAAATCAATTATTTCAATTCTACCTTAGCTCCAGCACTTTCAAATCTCTTTTTAAGCTCTTCAGCTTCTTCTTTTTTCACTCCACTTTTAATTAATTGAGCCTCCCCACCAGCTACTTTATCTACTAAATCTTTTGAATCTTTCAAACCTTTTCCAGTAACATCTCTAACAATTTTTATCACCTCAATTTTTTTCTCACCAACACTACTCAATACCACATCAAAAGCAGATTTTTCTTCTTTCTTCTCCTCTTCTTTAGCTGGTGATACTGCTGGTGCCACAACCTGTGGAACTGCTGAAACTCCAAATTTTTTCTCTAATATCTTTACCAACTCTGCCAAATCTTTCACTGACAAATTTTCAATCTTTTCTATCAAGTCTTTAAACTTTTCTGGAATTTTTATTTCTTCTTCTTTTTCTTTTGTCATGTTTTTATCTTTTTTGTTGACTCATTTCAGAAAAGATATAAACCAGACCTTTAAGATTTCCTTTTAATACTTCAACAAAATTTACCAAAGGAGCAGAAATACTTGAAAGCATTCTCATGAATATTTCTTCTTTTGAAGGTAATTTTGCTAATTCTTCCACATTTTCTGGTTTTAAAAACTCATTTTCAACTAATCCTCCTAAAATTCTCAAATTAGGAAATTTTTTGGAAAAAGAATATAAAATTTTTGCCAAAGAAATCTCATTTTCAAAAGCAAAAGCCAAACCTACTTCTCCTGCCAATTCTTTTATTTTTACATTTTTTCTCTCTCTTTTAAAAGCAATATCAATCAAAGTTTTTTTAGTAATCTTCAATTCTGAATTTGCTTTTTTTAAGGCTTTTCTTATTTCTGAAAGTTCTTTTACTTTCAATTTAGAAAAACCTATAAAGAAAACCCCTTTTTGCTTTTTAATCTTTTCTTTTAATTGGGAAATTATTTTTTCTTTTTTTTCTCTTGTTAAAGGCATAGAAAATAAAAAAATCTGCTCCGCAGATTTTAAAAATAAAAAATTTTCTCCTCAGTAGGTCTTATCCTCCTTAAAAGGAGGTGCCTACTTTCTGCGGAGATTTAAATACTTTTTAATACTCTTAAAATTGTCTCACCAAATTCTTTTGCAGCCTGAGGACCTTGTCCAGTAATAATCTTTCCATCAACCACTACTGGCTTTTTCTCATATACTGCTCCTTGTTCTTCTAAAATTTTTATGGCGCTTTTATCCATTAGAGAAGACCAAACTGTAGCTTTTTTTCCTTTCAAAACTCCTGCTTTTGCTAAAATTACTGGAGAAATACAAATAGCAGCTAAAACTTTATTTTTTTCCACGGTTTCTTTTATTAAATTATAAGAAGTTTCGTTATCTAATTCTTTTAAGGCACCTGGTCCTCCTATAAAAACAACCGCATCAAATTCTTCAGGATTAACTTTTGAAATTAAAAGGTCCACTTGGGTATCACCTCCGTCTGCGCCAATTGCCTTTCCTTCTTTTGTAGAAGCTGTTTTCACTTCTGCTCCCGCTTCTTCTAAAATTCTTTTTGGTTCAAAATATTCTCTATCTCTAAAATCTCTAAAAGCTATCACCATTACTACTTTTTTTCCTTCTAAAACTTTTTCTGGTGGCATAGTAATTTTACTTTCTTTTTTTGAAAATTTGAAATAAATTAGTCCTACTCCTATTAAAATTAAACCAATTAACCCAACTACTAATAACCTTTTCATCAATTTTTATTAAATTTTACCATTTTTCCTTTTTTTGTCAACACTTATATAACACGCCATTACTCTCTTTTTTGCCCTTTGATTTTATAGAGGCTAATGCTTTTGTCTCCCTCTTTAACCATTATCTCTTCACCAGTGGGGTTGAAAGTAAGACACCCAATGGGTTTTTCAAACTCCTTAGAAAACATCTCCCTCCCTGTTAGGTCATAGATTTTTAAAGTATAGTCTCCTTCTACAACCATTATCTTATCACCAGTAGGGCTGAAACTAGGGTAATAGATATTTTTTCTAAACTCCTTAGAAAATATTTTCTCTAAATCTTCTATTTTTTCCCAACTTACTGCTTTTTTTGTTTCAGGTTTTCCATAAAGGAGTTCAATTTGTTTTAATAATTTTGTTATCTTTTGATAATCCTCAATTGTTTCTCCTTCTTTGGTCATTCTTTTTTTAATTTCTTCAATCTTTTTTATCAATTCTAAAGCCTCATTTTCTTTTTCATTTTCAGGAGATTTTTCTTTTCTCTCTACAGGAGAAAATTTCTCAAAAGATTTAGGCATATTTTTTCAATTTTAACAAAAAAAAGAAAACAAAGTAATTTGAATGATTTAGACTTCTTTAACAAGGCGATAATATTTATCTCCTTCTTTTACCACTACCATTATTTTTTTCCCATCTGGACTGAATTGAAGATTTTCACAATCATCAAATTTTTCTTTCCAAGGTTTTCCATTAATAGCAACGGTGTATTTTCCTTCAACTTTTACTATAGCTGCTACCTTTTCTCCATCTGGGCTGAATTGAAGAAATGCGCAATCATCAAACCACTCTTTCCAAGGCTTGCCATCAACAGCAATAGTCCACTCTCCTCTATTTCTTACTATAGCTGCTACTTTTTTTCCATCTGGACTGAACTGAATTTCTCCACACTCATCAAACGTCTCTTTCCAAGACCTTTCATCAACAGCAACAGTCCATTTTCCTTTAATTTTTACTATAGCTGCTACTTTTTTTCCATCTGGACTGAATTGGGGAAATTCACACTCATTAAATTTATTTTTCCAAGGTTTACCATTAATAACAACAGTCCATCCTTCTTTTCCAATTTTCCCTACTACTGCTACTTTTTTTCCATCTGGACTGAATTGGAGAAATTTACACTCATCAAATCTTTCTTTCCAAAGTTTACCATTAATAGCCACAGTCCAACCTTTTCCTTCAATTTTTACTAAAGCTGCTATTTTCTTTCCATCTGGGCTGAATTGGAAATTTTTACAATCATCAAATCTCTCTTCCCAAGGTTTGCCGTTAATAGCAATGGTGTATTTTTCTCCAATTTTTACTATTACTGCTACCTTTTCCCCATCTGGACCGAACTGAAGAAATGTGCAATCATCAAACATCTCTTCCCAAGATTTACCATTAATAGCAACACTTTTTTTTCTTCCAATTTCTACTATTGCCGCTACCTTCTTTCCATCTGGGCTGAAATGAGGAGGCCAACAATCATCAAACCACTCTTTCCAAGGTTTACCGTTAACAGCAATAGTCCTTTCTTTTCCAATTCCTACTATAGCTGCTACTTTTTCTCCATCTGGGCTGAGGTGAGGAAAGCCACAAAAAGCAAACTTCTCTTCATATTCTTTTTTCCAATCTACAATAAGTTTTTTTCCTATGTTCCAATCCCAAGAAAGTCTTGGATCTTTCTCAAAAGAGAAGATGTTTTCTATTTTTTTAGCTAAGTTAGCAATTTCTAAATAGTCCTCTTTTGTTTTTTCTGGTTTATTTTTAATTTCTTCAATCTTTTTTATCAATTCTAAAGCCTCATTTTCTTTTTCATTTTCAGGAGATTTTTCTTTTCTCTCTACAGGAGAAAATTTCTCAAAAGATTTAGGCATATTTTTTCAATTTTAACAAAAAAAAGAAAACAAAGTAATTTGAATGATTTAGACTTCTTTAACAAGGCGATAATATTTATCTCCTTCTTTTACCACTACCATTATTTTTTTCCCATCTGGACTGAATTGAAGATTTTTACAATCATCAAATCTTTCCTTCCAAGGTTTGCCATTAATAGCAACGGTCTTTTTTCCTTCAATTTCTACTATAACTGCTACCTTCTTTCCATCTGGACTGAATTGAGAGGGTCCTCCACAATAATCAAACTTCTCCTTCCAAGGTTTGCCATTAACAGCAACAGTCTTTTTTCTTCCAATTTCTACTATAACTGCTACCTTTTCTCCATCTGGACTGAATTGAGTAGGTTCTTCGCAATAATCAAACCATTCCTCCCAAATCTTTCCATTAACAGCGACAGTCCATTTTGCTCCGATTTTTACCGAAGCTGCTACCTTTTCTCCATCTGGACTAAATCGGGGTTCTCCACACTCATTAAACCAGTTTTTCCAATATTTACCGTTAACAGCAATAGTGTATCCTTTTCCTTTAATTTGTACTTCAGTCGCTACCTTTTCTCCATTTGGACTAAATCGGGGAAACCAACAACTATCAAATCTTTCCTCCCAAGGTTTACCATTAATAGCAATAGTCCATTTTTCTCCGATTTTTACTGGAACTGCTACCTTTTCTCCATCTGGACTGAATTGAGGAGACCAAGTACAACCATCGAACATCTCTTTCCAAGGTTTACCATTAACAGCAATAGTTTTTTTCTTTCCAATTTCTATTATAGCTGCTACCTTTTCTCCATCTGGACTAAATTGGGGAGACCAACAACTATCAAATCTTTCCTCCCAAGGTTTACCGTTAACAGCAATAGTCCATTTTTCTCCAATTTTTACTGGAACTGCTACCTTTTCTCCATCTGGACTAAACTCAGGAGGCCAGCATTTATCAAATCT
>CAZKFX010000013.1:0-26418 GCA_964552375.1 uncultured Candidatus Saccharibacteria bacterium | reverse complement strand
AAAAGATAAAGAAAGAATTAGATGACGAAATCTCGAAACGCGTTGAAGATTTAAAGCAGTCCGATGAATACAAACAGAAAAGAGATGAATTAGAATCTCAACTAAGTGAAATTGATAAAACACTTAAAGAACTTGATTCACAAAAGACTAATTTAAAAAAAGAAAAAGGGGAGGTAGAAGCAAGGATAGAATATTTAAAGGGTTTGAGTATACGTACTGACCCTGAAGAGAGGGAATTAACTCAAAAAAGAGAAAAATTAAAAGAGATAGAAAATAAATTAGAAGGAATTGAAAATACTCGTAAAGAAAAAGAAAGAGAAAGAGAAGAAGTAAATCAAAAACTTTCTCAATTAGATGAGGATATAAAAAGCAAGAGTAAAAAAGAAGCATTTGACGAAATGGTCCGAAACACAGCCCAGCAAGACGCAGAGGCAGAAGAAAGAGGAATAAATGCAATATTATCTCTGGCTCAAGAAGGGGGCGCTCCATCAGGGGAGGAGCCAGGAAGAGAAGGAGGAGAAGGAGGACCTCCACCTGAAGAAGAAAGAGAAGAAGAAGCACCTCAAGCTGTAGAAGTAGAATATCAATCTCCTTGGGAGGCTTTTAGAGGGGAAGAAGAATTTTTAAGAAAATGGGCAAGAATTACTGAAATCAGTGGGAGTACTATAAATAAAACCGATGAGTTTTTGGTCAAAGAATTAGAAAGGGTTCGTTTTGACTTTGCAAGAGATTGGGCAAGAAGACATAAAAATGAAATAAAGAACCAAACAGGTTTGGATTATTCCCAATTGGATGAAAAAACTTTAGTAAGTATAGTGGATGCCATGGGAGGATTTAAAGAACTTCGAACAAATGAAGAGTATAAACATTATAACGAACAAATAGATAGATTAGCTGCTTTGAGGCAAGGGTGGACATCAGAAGGAGTAAGATATAGTGTGGCAGTAGCTTCGTTGAATGTTTTTCAAAAAAGAAAAGAATATCTTTCATCTCTGATTCAAGAAAAAAGAAAAGAGACTGAAAAAGCAAGAAAAAGACTAGAAGGATTAAGAAGAGAAGAAAGTCCATTATACGAAGAGGTGAAAGAAATGTATGATACAGCCACAAAAGAGCTAAGAGAACTAGAAGCAGAAAATGAAGAATTATCTTTAATAATGGAAGAAATCGCAGGAAAGATGATAGGTAGAGATTTAAGAGAAGAAGCAATTTCTAAGAAGTTACCTGAAGTTGAAGATTTGGCGAAAAAGTTAGGAACTAGAACAGGTAGAGAAAGTTATATGCGAGAATTGGGTTGGAGTTGGCAAATTATTCCTGGCAAAGGAAAAACTTTAATAGGAACCCTAAAAGAAAAGATTAAAGGAATTCCTCAAGAAGTAAGAGAAGAAAGGATAGTAGTTTATGATAAAGACGGTAATGAAATAGGAGAATTTACCAATGAAGAACTTCAACAGAGACTTTTTGAAGAAGTTAAAAAGAGGGTTCCTCAAAGATATATAGATGAGAGAGTAAAAACTCTTGCTACTTCTCCAGAATCTGCTCGGCGAGGGATTCAAGAATTGTTTGAACGGGTGAAAAAAGATGTTTTAGAAGACTTTTTAAATGAAAAGGTCAAAAGAGAAGCTAAGACTCCAGAAGCTATGGAAAAAATAAAAGAGATAGCAGAAGGTAGAGGAATAAATGTTCAGGAGGCTTTAGAGAAAACTTTAGGAAGAAAAGAGGCTTATAAAGGTCTTACTGGGGATTATTTAAGAGATAAAAATATAATAATTGAAGATACAAGAAGAATTTGGGGTATAGATTTGTCTCCAGAAAGACTTGATAAGGCTGTGGAAGAATATCTTTATTCTCCAGAAATAGCAAAAGGGAATGTTAGTTTTATGGAATGGTTAATGAAAATTTTCTTTGAGGCATTTCTTCAAAAAAAAGAATAATAAATTATGGATTCATTTCCAATAATTACTGACAAAACTTTAAAAAGTTTCATTAACTTAGTAAATATTCCCAAAGAATATAAAGATACTCTTTTGAGTAAACTTCCTTCTTTAGATTTTGATGAAAGAAGGGCTTTGTTTGAGACCTTGGTACGGATTTATCTTTTTGATAGAGAAGAAAAAGAAGTTTTAAAAGAAATTGACAAGTTTTATAAAAAAGAATAGCCGCCATCGTCTAATGGCTAGGACACCAGTTTCTCAAGCTGGGAATACCGGTTCGAATCCGGTTGGCGGCATAGTTTCCTCATTAAAAACTGAGGGGAGTTTTTATGTTTTATGTTTACTGGCATTATTACCCATTTGGGAAAATTAAAAAAAAGAAAAGACTCAATTTTTGTTTTTTCTACCAAATCTGATTTTTTAAAACAATTAAAAAAAGGAGATAGTGTTGCTGTAAATGGTGTTTGTTTGACTTTAATTTCTCCACCTAAAAAAAATAGCTTTTGCGTAGAAGTGATGCCAGAGACTTTAAAAAGGACAAATTTGGGTGATTTAAAAATTGGAGATTATGTAAATTTAGAGTTGCCCTTGAGACCTAATACTTTTTTGTCTGGACATTTTGTCCAAGGACATGTTGATGGTAAAGGTACAATTTGTGATATTAAAAAAGAAAAAAATAGTTGGATTTTTAAATTTAAAGCAAAAAGAGAGATTTTAAAATATTTGGTTCAAAAAGGTTCTGTAGCTGTTAATGGAATTTCCTTGACAGTAATTGATGTAAAAAAGGATTTTTTTACAGTAGGAATCATTCCTCATACCTGGAAAAATACTCAATTGCAATTTAGTAAAATAGGAGATAAAGTAAATATTGAAGTAGATATCATTTCTAAATATTTATATAAATTTCTCAAGGGATTTTTTCGTGAAAAAAAAGAAATTTAAAATTGCCATTGTAGTAAGTAGTTTTTGGGAAGATATTTCTCAAGGGCTTTTAAAGTATTGTTTGGAGACGCTAAAAAAAGAAAAAGTAAAAAGGGAGGAAATTGATATTTTTGAAGTTCCTGGAGCCTTGGAAATTCCTCTTTTGGCAAAAAAATTGGCAAAAAAGAAAAAATACAAAGCCATTATAGCTTTAGGTTGTGTTTTAAAGGGAAAAACATTCCATTTTGAACAAGTCTCTATTGAATGTGTTAAAGGATGCCAAAAAGTAGCTTTAGAATTTGAAATCCCAGTAATTTTTGAGGTTTTATGTGTTTATGATAAAAAAGATGCTATAGAGAGAATAAAAAAGAGAGGTAAAGAAGCTGCAAAGACTTGTTTAAAAATGATTAAAATTTTAGAAAATTTATGAAAAGAGAGAGTTTGCAAGTAGTAATTGAGAATTTAAAAAAAGGAAAAGGAGTTATTGTAGTTGATGCTCCAGAAAGAGAAAATCAAGGGGATTTAATTTTTCCTGCCCAAAAAATTACCCCAAAAGATGTTAATTTTTTGCTTAAATACTGCAGAGGATTAATTTGTGTTGCTATTACAAAAGAGCAAGCAAAAAGATTGAAACTTCCTTTAATGGTTTCTCCTTTAGAAATGACAGAACCTACAGGAGTTCAATTTACTGTAAGTTGTGATGCTAAAAATTTAAAGAGTTTTGGAATTTCAGCTGAAGATAGAGCAAAAACAATAAAAACCTTAGCTAATCCTAAAGCCAAAGCCGAAGATTTAGTAAGACCAGGACATGTTTTTCCTCTTTTGGCAAGAGACGGAGGATTATTAGAAAGACAAGGACATACAGAAGCTGGAATAGATTTAATGAGATTGGCAGGTCTTTTTCCAGCAGCGGTTTTATGCGAGATTTTAAATGAAAAAGGGAAAGTAGCTTCTCTTTCTCAATTGAAAAGATTTTCTAAAAAATTCAAACTTCCAATAATTTTTATTTCTCAGATTCTTTCTTTCTTAAAAAAAAATCCTCTTTCTCCTCTTTCTTCAGAAATTATTTTCAAGGAAGCTTTTTGTCATCTTTCAACAAAATATGGAAAATTCAAATTAATAGTTTATCGGTCAATTTTAGATAATAAAGAACACATAGCTTTAGTAAAAGGAAAAATTGAAAAAGAAAAACCAATTTTAACTAGAATTCATTGTCAGTGTCAAACAGGAGAGGTTTTTTTCTCTTTAAAATGTGATTGCAGAGAACAATTGAAAGAAAGTTTGAGATTAATTTCAAAGAAAAAGAGAGGAATTTTAATTTATTTATCTCAGGAAGGAAGGGGGATTGGATTGGCAAACAAAATTAAAGCTTATTTGCTCCAAGAAAAAGGATTAGATACAGTAGAGGCAAACAAAGCTTTAGGTTTTCCTCCGGATTTAAGAGATTATGAAATTTCAGCTCAAATTTTAAAAGATCTGGGGGCAAATAAAATAGAACTTTTGACAAACAATCCTCAAAAAATTGAAAATTTAGAAAAAATGGGAATTAAAGTAATAAAGAGAATTCCTCTTTTTTGTCCTTCAAAAACAAACAAAGAATATTTAAAGACAAAAAAAGAAAAGTTAGGCCATCTTTTAGAAATTTAGAATGAAAGAGGATGAATTTTTCATAAAAAAAGTTTTAAAGTTAGCAAAAAAAGGATTAAATTTTACTTTCCCTAACCCCTTAGTTGGGGCAATAATTGTGAAAAATGGAAAAATAATCTCCCAAGCTTTCCATAAAAAATATGGTTCTTTACATGCAGAAGTTTTAGCTTTAAAGAAAGCCAAAGAAAACGCAAAAGGGGCTACTCTTTATACAAATTTAGAACCTTGTTGTCATTTTGGAAAAACCCCCCCTTGTACCCAAGCTATTTTAAAAGCAAAAATAAAAAGAGTGGTATTTTCTACCTTAGATCCCAATCCTCAGGTAAATGGAAAAGGATTAGAAATTTTAAAAAAAGCCAAAATTGAGACAAAGGTAGGAGTGTTAGAAAAGCAGGCCAAACTCTTAAATGAGGCTTTTTTTACATTTCATCAAAAAAAGAGACCATTTGTTTGTGTAAAATTTGCCGCTTCTTTGGATGGAAAGATTGCGACAAGAAATTTTCAATCAAAGTGGATTACAGGCGAGAAAGCCAGAAATTACGCTAGAAAATTAAGACTTTGGTATCAAGCCATTTTGGTAGGAGCTAATACAGTAATAAAAGATAACCCACATTTGGGAGTGAGACAAAAAAACAAAAAAGATCCTTTAAGGATTATTTTAGATGACAAATTGAAAGTACCTTTTAATCTGCAAGTTTTCAGAGATAAAAATTTACTTTTGGTAACCACAAAATTTGCCAAAAAAGAGAAATTAAAAAAATTAGAGAAAATGAAAATCCCTTTTATTGTTTACAATCAAAAAAGAATTTCTATTTCAAAACTTTTAGAAGATTTAAAAAATAAAAATATTATTAGTGTTTTGGTAGAGGGAGGAGGAGAGACAATTGGTAGTTTTTTTGATGAGGGGGTAGTAGATAAAATTTATGCTTTTTATTCTCCTTTAATTATTGGAGGAAAAAAAGCAGTTTGTGCTGTTTTAGGTAAGGGAGTAGAAAATCTATCTTGTGCTTTTTCTCTTTCTCAAATAAAATTCAAAAGATTTGACAATGACTTTCTAATTTCAGGCTACATTAATACTAAAAATTAAATTTTTAATTTCTTTTTCTTTTTCTTTTAAAATATTTTCTTTTTTTGCTTCTATTACCAATCTTAAAACAGGTTCTGTATTTGAGGGTCTTAATAAAAACCACCAATCTTTAAAGTCAATTCTGATACCATCTATTTGAGTTAACTTTCCTCTTTTGTATTTTTCTTTTAATTTTTCCATTATTTCTTTTTTATTTTTTACTCTAAAATTTATCTCACCAGAGTGAAAATACTTTTTGAAAGGTTTTATTAAATGAGATAAAGACTTTTTTGTTTCAGAGAGAATTTCTAAAATTTTAAAGAAGACAAAAAAAGGGGCTTCGCAAAAATAATGATCTCTTGAATAATAATGCCCAGATAGTTCTCCTCCAAAAATTGCATTTTCTTTTCTCATTTTTTCTTTAATAAAAGAGTGACCTATTCTGCTAACTATGGGAATTCCTTTGTTTTCCAAAATAGTTTCTCTGACAATATTACTTGAGCGAATATCATATAATATTTTTTGGTTTGGATTTTTAGATAAAATAACTTTTGATATTAAAGCCAAAATTAAATCTCCAGAAATAATCTCACCTTTTTCATCTACAAAAACAATTCTATCTCCGTCTCCATCAAAAGCAACTCCCAAATCTGCCTTTTCTTTTTTTACCTTTTCTCTTAAAAATTTTAAATTTTCTTTAATTAAAGGATCTGGATTGTGATTGGGAAAATTGCCATCTAATTTTGGAAAAAGATGATAGATTTTTAAAGGAAGCAATTTTGAAAGTTTTTCAATTAAAATTCCAGGAACTGCATTAGCGGTATCAATGACTACTTTAAGAGGAGAAAATTTTTTAAAATTAAAATCTTTTAAATTAAAATCAAGATAATCTTTAATAATATTTTTTCTTTTTATTTTGCCTTTTTTGGCAAATTTTTTTTCTTTTTCTTTAAAAACAAAGCTTTTTATTTTTCTGAGACCGCTTTTTTCTCCTATGGGAAAGGAATTTTCTTTCACCATTTTAAATCCATTATATTCTGGAGGATTATGACTCGCTGTAATTTCAATCCCTCCATCTAAATTAAAGTGAGATACAGAAAAATACATCATTGGGGTAGTGCAAAGCCCCAAATCAAAAATTTCTATTTGGTCGTGAGTTAAAAGGCTCTCTTTTAATTTTTTAGCTAAATTAAGAGAAGAAATTCTATTGTCTCTTCCTATAGCGATTTTTATTTTTCTTTTTTTTGAGCAAATTTTCAAAAAATTTCCAAAAGCCCTTCCTACCAAAAAGGCAACTTTTTCATTAATTTCTTTTGGATAAATTCCTCTAATATCGTAGGCTTTAAAAATTGATTTTGAAATTTTTGTCATTTTTGTTAATTTTACTATATTTTAAAATTAAAAGGAAATTTTTTCTTGTGTTTTTTATCAATTGTAGATAAAATAAAAAAGATATGTCAAATTACAATCCTCAACAAATTGAGAAAAAGTGGCAAAAAATCTGGTTGCAAAAAAAGATTGATAAAACCCCTGATGAAGTGGAGGGAAAGAAAAATTTTTATTGTTTGGATATGTTTCCCTATCCTTCAGGAGAAGGTTTACATGTTGGACATTTACACGGTTACATTGCTTCTGATGTTATTACTAGATACTTGAGGATGAAAGGATATAATGTTTTACACCCAATGGGATTTGATGCCTTTGGTTTGCCAGCAGAAAACGCAGCAATTAAAAGAAAAATTCATCCTAAAGCCTGGACATTTAAAAATATTGAAAAGATTAGACAACAATTAAAATCCGTTGGACTTTCTTATGATTGGGATAGAGAAATAATTACTTGTGAACCAGAATATTACAAATGGACCCAATGGCTCTTTTTACAATTTTTCAAAGCAAATTTAGTGGAAAGAAAAAAAGCTCCAGTTAATTTTTGTCCCAATTGTAAAACAGTTTTAGCCAATGAACAGGTAATTGATGGAAAATGTGAAAGATGCCAAAGCGAAGTCTTACAAAAAGAATTTGAACAATGGTTTTTGAAAATTACAAAATATGCGAAAGCTCTATTAAAAGATTTAGATGAATTAGATTGGCCTCAAAAGACAAAATTGATGCAAAAAAACTGGATAGGGAAATCAGAGGGATGGGAAGTAAAATTTCAAATTTTAGTTGACAAAGAAAAATTAAAATTGCCTGTTTTTACAACAAGAATAGATACTATTTTTGGATGCACCTATTTAGTTTTAGCTCCAGAGCATCCAATAATTGAAAAGTTAAAAAATAAAATTTCAAATAAAAGGGAGTTAGAAAACTATCTTCAAAAGACAAAGAGAAAGACAGAAAGAGAGAGAATTTCTAAAGAAAAAACAGGAATTCAATTGAGAGGAATAAAGGCTATAAATCCTGCCAACCAGAGAGAAATTCCGGTATTTGTTGCAGATTATGTTTTGATGCATTATGGAACCGGAGCCATTATGGCAGTGCCTTGTCATGATCAAAGAGACTTTGAGTTTGCTAAAAAATACAATTTGCCAATGATTCAGGTAATAAAGCCAGAAAAAGAAGAAAAAAAATTACCCCAAAAAGCTCCTTTGGTAATTTCTGATGGCACATATGAAAAAGCATATGAGGAAGAAGGTTATTTGATTAATTCTCAGAGATTTGATGGAATGAAATCTCAAAGAGCAAGAGAGGCCATTGGGGAATGGTTAAAGCAAAGAGGTTTGGCCCAAAAAAAGGTTTATTATAAATTAAAAGATTGGTTGGTTTCTCGCCAAAGATATTGGGGATGTCCTATTCCATTAATTTATTGCAAAAAATGTGGCTGGCAAGCAGTGAGAGAAGAAGATTTGCCAGTTTTGTTGCCTGATATTAAAGATTATCTACCAACTGGTCAAGGAAAATCACCTTTAGCAAAATCAAAAGAATTTTTAAAAACCTCTTGTCCAAAATGCAATGGACCTGCTGAAAGAGAAACTGATACTTTAGATACTTTCATTTGTTCTTCTTGGTACTTTTTAAGATATGTAGATCCTAAAAATGATAAAGAATTTGCAAATAAAGAAAAAATTAAAAAATGGCTTCCTGTAGACCTCTATATTGGAGGTGCTGAACATGCGACAATGCATCTCTTATATGCAAGATTTTTTGTCAAGGTTTTGAAAGATTTAAAAATTTTAGATTTTAAAGAGCCATTTTTGAAATTGAGACATCAAGGGACAATTTTGGGACCTGATGGTCAAAAAATGTCAAAATCAAAAGGAAATGTCATTCCTATTGATGAGACAATTGAAAAATACGGTGCCGACACTTTAAGGCTTTATGAGATGTTTATGGGACCTTTTGAAGAGACTACTTTTTGGAGTCCTAAAGGAATTCAAGGATGCTACAGATTTTTAAAAAAGGTATGGAGACTTTTTGAAAAAGCAAAAATTAAAAAAGAAAAACCAAATTTGAAAATTAAAAAATTACTTCACAAAACTATTAAAAAGGTGACTCAAGATATTGAAAATTTTAAATTTAATACCGCTATTTCCTCTTTAATGATTTTAGTAAACGAGATGGAAAAAGCCCCTACTTTAGAACTTGAAGATTTGGAAAAATTACTTAAATTGTTAGCTCCATTTGCTCCTCATTTGGCTGAAGAGTTATGGCAAAAATATATTACAAAAGTTCCAGATTCAAAATTTCAAATTAAATTTTCAATTCATTCTCAAGAATGGCCCAAATATGATCCAAATTTGGTAAAAGAAGATAAAATTACTTTGATAATTCAAGTTAATGGTAAAGTAAGAGACAAAATGGAGGTTCCAGCTGATATTTCTGAAGAAAAAGTAAAAGAGTTGACTTTTAAAAGAGAAAAAATTAAAAAATGGATAGAGGGTAAAAAAATTAAAAAGGTAATTTTTGTACCAAAAAAATTAATAAATTTAGTTGTTTAATATTATGTGTGGAATTGTAGGCTATATTGGAAAATGCCAAGATCCCAAAATTGGACTTTCAGCTTTAAAAAGATTGGAATATCGAGGTTATGACTCTTGGGGTTGTGCTGTTTTTAATCAAAAAGAAAAAGAAATTTTTTATTTTAAAAAAGTTGGAAAAATTGACGAAGGTGAGAAAGAATTTGAGAAAGCTAATTTTTTTGGCAATCCTTTTATTTTTCATTGTCGCTGGGCTTCTCATGGAGGAGTAAACGAAAAAAATGCTCACCCTCATTTTGATTGTCAAAAAAATATATTTTTAGTTCATAATGGAATTGTTGAAAATTACCATTTATTAAAAGAAAAATTAATTAGAGAAGGACACAAATTTTATTCTGACACAGATACAGAAGTTATCTGTCATTTAATTGAAAAATATTTTGAAGGAAATTTAGAAGAAGCTACAAGAAAGGCTTTAAAAGAAATTAGGGGCACATATGGCTTGGCAATTATTTCTAAAAAAGATCCTCAAAAGATTATTGCTGCCAGATTATCTTCGCCTTTAATTTTAGGAATAGGAGAAAACGAAGTCTTTTTAGCCTCAGATTTGACAGCTCTTTTGGCTCATACTAAAAGAACAATTATTCTAGATGATAACGAAATAGCGGTAATAACTCCTTCTAATTTTCATATCTTAAAAGAAAAACCAATAATTTTTATTGATGAATTACCCGAAAATATAGAAAAAGGAGGATATCCCCACTTTATGTTAAAAGAAATAATGGAAGAACCTGAAGCTATTGAAAATGCCATAAAGGGAAGAGTGGACCCACAAGAAGGAAATGTCAAATTAGGAGGATTAGAATCAGCAACTGAAGCTTTAAGAAATATTGAAAGAATAATTTTAGTTGGTTGTGGGACTGCTTTTTTTGCTGCTAAAATTGGAAAATATATGTTAGAAGAGTACGCCGAAATTCAAAGTGAGGTTGATGTTGGTTCTGAATTTCGTTATAGGAAATTTCCGATTAGTGAAAAATTAGCTGGTATTTTCATTTCTCAATCTGGAGAGACAGCTGATACTTTAAATAGTTTGAGAGAGATGAAAAAAAAGGGAATTTTGACAATTGGAATCACTAATGTTATAGGTTCTAGCCAAGCCAGAGAGACAGATGTTGGAGTTTATACAAGGTCTGGTCCTGAAATAGCTGTAGCTTCAACTAAGGCTTTTTTGGGTCAATTGGCAGTATTGGCAATGATTACTGTTTTTTTGGGAAGACAGAGAAAAATGAGTTTAGCTATGGGAAAGAGAATTGTTTGTGAGCTAATGAAAATTCCGGAATTGGCAAAAAAAATTTTGGAAAAATCTGAAGAAATTGAAAAATTGGCAAAAAAATATAAAGATTTTGATAACTTCTTTTTTATTGGTAGAAAATACAATTTCCCTATTGCTTTAGAAGGAGCCCTGAAACTAAAAGAGGTTTCTTATTTACATGCCGAGGCTTATCCTGGGGGTGAATTAAAACATGGACCTTTAGCTTTAATTGACAAAAATTTTCCCACAATTGCCATTTGTCCTTCAGATTCAGTTTATGATAAAATGATCTCAAATATTCAGGAAATAAAAGCAAGAGGTGGAAAGGTTTTAGCTATTGCCACAGAGGGCAATGAAAAAATAAAAGAAATTGTAGATGATGTATTTTTCATTCCAAAGACTTTAGAAATGCTCACTCCTCTTTTAAGTGTTATTCCCTTACATCTTTTTGCTTATTTTGTTGCCAAAGAATTAGGTCGGGAAATTGATAAACCAAAAAATTTAGCTAAAAGCTGTACTGTAGAATGAGAAAAATAATATTTTTATTATTGTTATTAATTTTTATTCTTTTTCCTGTTTTTTTTGTAAAAGGAGTGGTTAAACTGGAAAACCCTATTAATGCCACTACTGTTGAAGATTTTATTGACAGAGTTATTACCATTTTATTTTATCTTGGAATAGTGATTGCTCCTTTGATGATTGTTTTAGCTGCCTTTTTCTTTTTGACTGCTGGAGGAGATCCTCAAAAAATTCAAACAGCCCAAAATATAATTTTGTATACCTGTATTGGAATTTTAATAATATTTGTTGCCAAGATTTTTATTGCTTTGATAAGGAAAATATTAGAGGCAAAATAATGAATTTGAAAAATTTTTTTGAAGAAAAATTAAAAGAAACAGAAAGAGAAATTAAAATAAAGGAAAACAAAGAGAAAATATTAAATTTCATTGAAAACAATTCTTCAAAAGGAGATTTTATTCATTGGTTAATTAACAATACGAAGGGCTCAGTATTTAGTGAAGAAGATAGCTGGGAGTCAATAAAAGAAAAAATTATTGAAAATCCATCAATTTCTTATTCTTTGTTAAGAAGTTATGCTGTAAATTTAAAAGGAGAAAAGATTGTTGAAGAAGCTATAGAAAAGTTAATAAAAGAGAGTCAACAAACTCAAGAAATTTTTCGAAAAGTAAGTTTTTTGGGCGGTTTTAAGAAATTTTCTATTTTAATAGGAGGAGGCTTAATTTTTTTAGGAATTTTAGAAATTATTTTGGCTGTAGTACTGATTTTGGAAAGCACTTTTTTTCCTTTTTTAAGTATTAACCTAAAATTAGCTTTAGTTGCCTTTTTAGTGGTTGCTGGAATATTTAATTTTTTGGGTGGAATTTTTCTTTCTGTAATGTAAAGTTAAATTTTAATAAGGTTGTAGGCAAAATAGAAAATTAAAAAAAAGATAAAAAACAAAATAAAAAAAGTTATTACTCCCAAGAGAGCAAAGAAAAATCTTTTTTTAGTAAAATAACTAAAAAAGTAAATTATCTCTCCAATTAGTGAAAAAAGCAAAACTATTGCCCATGCTTTAAGTCCTCCAAACAATAAAAACCCTAAACTAAAGAAAATTACTAAAACTGGAATTAAGGGGAAGGGTTTTACTAAATAAGGTCTGGGCAAATGAGGCCTTTTCTTTCTTAATTCAATTAAAGTAAAGCTTAAAAAAAGATATTGGATAAAAAAACCCATCGTGGAAAGCCTGGCGATAATTTCTACATTCTCAATTAAACAAAAAAAAGCTATTAAAAGTCCAGAGATTATTATTGCCCAAAAAGGAACATTGTTTTTATTAAGCTGAGAAAACACTTTTGGAAATTCTCCAATTTTTCCTAGAGCAAAAGCTAATTGGGTGGCTACAAGGAAAGAGAAAAATAAACTAGAAAGACAGGCAAAGAGAGCAGAGATTAAAGCTAAAAATCCCATTTTTTTTCCAAAATATTGAGCAAATAAAGAGAAAGGATGAGGGGTAGTTTTTAAAACAGATAGAGGAAAAGAAAAAAGGAAAATGAAAGAAATAAAAAGAGTTATTATGGTCAAAATTATAATATTCAAAGAGAGCAAAAGGGGAATATTTTTGTTTTTGTGCTTTATTTGAGGAGAAATAGCAGTGATTTTTTCATTACCGACAAAAACAAGAAAAGTTAAAGGTAAAGCCCAAAATAAACCAATGAAATTTTTAAAATTTGTTCCCAAAAAGAAATTTTCTTTTAAAGAATTTAAAGATAAAGGAAAATTTTTAAAAAAAATTATACAAAGCAGAAATAGAGAAATGATTACTATTGCGCCCATTGATATTTGAAAGTTTTTTGTTTTTTCTATACCAAAAAGATTAATTATGGTAATTAAAAAAACTAAAAAAAGGGCAATTAAAAGAGGAGGTAAAGGAAAGGCCAAACTCAAATAAAAAGCAGAACCCAAAGCATTCAGGCTTGCATAAGAAATTTCTGCTAAAAAAATGAACCAATAGACCAAAAATAAAAAAGGAGAAGATCCAAAAGCTGTTCGGATATAAAAAGGACCTCCGCCAGGAGTAGGAATAGAAGTTGCTAATTCTGCATATACTCTCCCAATCAAATAAGAAATAAAACCAGATAACAAAAAAGCCAAAAAAATAAAAACACCAGAAATTTCAATTGCTTTACCAATGAGAATAAAAAGAGAACCTCCAAAAGTTCCTGAAAGAGAAAGTGCCAAAAGTGTCCAAAAACCAAATCTTTCTTTTAATGGTAATTTTTCTTTGAAAATTATCATTAAAAAATGATATCAATTTTTTTAAAAATTTGAAATTCCAAAAATTTTTGTTATTTTTTATAAAAAAAGGTCGCAAAAAATCTTATTTTAAAAAAAACATGGGTGGATTTTCTTTTCTTTTGGCAGGATTTTTAATCGTTTTATTTTTTTCTGGACTTAGAATAATTGACCAGTATGAAAGAGGAGTGAAATTTAGATTGGGAAGATTTGTTGGAATTTTACAACCAGGTTTAAAATGGATAATTCCAGGTATTGAAAGAATTGAAAGAGTTGATATAAGAGTAATTACCATTGATATTCCTTCTCAAGAAGTAATGACTCAAGATAATGTGCCAATTAAGGTTAATGGAGTGGTTTTCTTTAGAGTAGTTTCTGCAGAAAAAGCAATATTAGAAGTAGAAAATTATATGTATGCAATCTCTCAATTGTCTCAAGCTTCTTTAAGAGATATGTGTGGAAAGGCAGAATTGGATACGATATTGGTAAAAAGAGAAGAGATTGGAGAAAAAATAAAAGAGGTGGTAGATAAAGAGACAGATAGTTGGGGAATAAAGGTAACTGATGTCAAAATAAAAGACATTGAACTGCCTGAAAATATGAAAAGAGCAATGGCTCATCAAGCTGAAGCAGAGAGAGATAGAAGGGCAAGGATTATTTTAGCTGAAGCAGAAAAACAAGCAGCCCAAAAATTACTTGAAGCTGGACAAATTATTGAAAAATCTCCTTCTGCTTTAAAGTTGAGATTGTATCAAACTCTTTCAGAAATTGCTTCAGAGAAAAATTCTACTATTTTATTTCCTTTTCCAGAGGAGATGTTAAAAAGATTTTAAAGGGAATCAAATGAAAACAAGAGATCATTATCTGACTACTCTTTGGATAGAAAAGATCTGGAAAGAAATTAATCCCGAGGGTGAAAGATACGTTAAAGAAAATCTTTTGAAAAGAAAGAGCAAAGTGAGAGAAATGGAATATGAATTGCTTTCTGAAGATAAAATTTTGTCTATTTTAGGAGAAAAAAGCTTTTTAAATAGCAAAGAAAAAACAATTTCTCATTTTTCTCAGTTGCAAAAATTTAAAAAAGCAGATATTTTTGCTCTCCAATCTGCTATTTTAGATTTTTATAAAGATTTAGAATTTGTAAGGGTAAGAGGAATAGAAAAAGATAATCCCTATCAAAAAGATTATCCTTGGTGGAAAAAAATTTTTGGATTTTTTGAAGACAAAGCTCACTTTAGCCCAAAATTAGCTTTCTCTCTGCCATTTTTTAATTTTGATTTTTTTAATTTTGAACAAAAATATAATTTAACTTCTTTAACTTCTTTTAATCATTTTATTGATATTAAAAAAGGCGAAGGTAAATTTGATGATTTTGATGGCTATAGCTATTATTTTGGCTCTGCAAAGAAAGATCAATATGAAAGAAAACTTGGAATTTGTGTAGATAGTTTGGTAATGTTTTGGTTTTCAAGAGAATATATTTTAGTCTCAGGAAAATGGAAAAAATCTCCACCCTTAGCCTTAAAAAGATATTCTTTTCCTCAAGAAAAAGGAATTTATTTTTCTAAAAAAGAAGAATTGAAAGCAAGGTTTCCAGAAAAAGGTATTCCATATAGTGTCTTTATGCCAATAGACAATTTAGCTCGCTATTGGTATCAAGAATTTTTGAAAACTGGGGATTGGCTAGCTTTAGCTCCAGTAATTCATGCTATTGAAGATGTTGCTATTTGCCATCATAGTGCGGGATATTTGGGAAATTGGCACAAAAAATATGAACAAGATTTTAATGTTGAAAGATGGTTATATAATTTTCAAATAGAAAAAGAAATTAAAAATTTGGTTAACCAATGGAAAAAAATTGACAATTGTCCCCCTAGCTCTTTGACTTATAAAGACCGGCAGATTTTTCCAAAGATTAATTGGAGAATTGATCATTTAATTACTTGGCTCGCCTTAAATAGCTATTATGTTTATGATAAAGTTTACCATCATTTTAGAGAAGGTTATAAATTTGATATTAAAAGCGCCCTTTGTTTGCTAAAAAAAGCGGTTGCTTTAGGAGTTTTAGTAATGGAAAAAGCCCTAAAAGAATATAAAAGTTGTCTTAAATCAAGTTGATATGTTATTATAAAATTTATATTATGGAGCTAATTTTTTGGTCAATTGTCTTTGTAGTTTCTCTATTTTCATTAATAAAAGGAGCTGATTGGTTAGTAGAAAATTCTGAAAAAATAGCTTTAGCTTTGAAAATTTCTCCTTTTATAATCGGGGTCACTATTGTTGCTTTGGGCACCTCTCTTCCGGAATTGGCTTCTTCAGTTTTAGCAGTTGTTAAGGGAGCTAGTGAGATGGTGACAGCCAATGTAGTAGGTTCCAATATTGCTAATATTCTTTTAATTGTAGGATTGTCAGCCATAGCTACCAAAAGCTTTTTGGCTGTAGAAAGAAGCCTAATTGATATTGATTTACCTCTTTTGGCAGCAGTGACTACTGTTTTTGGTTTTGTTATTTGGGATCAAGAAATTAATTTAAGAGAAGGAATTTTACTTTTGATAACTTTTTTAATCTATGTTTTTTATACAATTTATGAAAGAGAAGAAAAACCTCAAGAGATTTTTCCAGAAGAAAAAGTAAAAGAAAAAGATCAAATAGTAGAAGTTTTGCCTTCCAGAATTGAGAGAAGAAAGCCTAAAGAAAAACCAGAAAAAATAAATTTTAAAGTTTTCCTTTTTTTAATATTAGGCATTCTCCTTTTGGGGGGTGGAGCTAATTTTTTAGTTGATTCTGTTGTCAATTTAGCAAGAATTTTGAAAATTGGAATTTCAGTAATTACTATTTTTGGTGTCGCGGTAGGTACATCTCTACCTGAATTAATAGTTTCTGTAAGATCAGCTTTTCAAAAAAAATATGAAATTGCCATTGGAAATGTTTTTGGGTCTAATGTTTTTAATTCTTTGGTTGTAGCTGGGATTCCTGCTTTAATAAAACCTCTTTTTGTAGACAAAATCACTTTATCTGTAGGTTTTCCTTTTATGGTAGGAGCCACAATATTGTTGATAATTTCAGGAATCACCAGAAGAATTAGCATGTGGGAAGGATTAATGTATTTGACAATTTATTTTCTCTTTTTGGCAAAATTGTTTTTCTTGTTCTAAAAACTTTTTTTGTTTGAAAAGATTGAAAAATCCTAATAAAATTAAAAAAATAGTTTTGATAAGGAAAGGTCTCTTATGGGAAAGAAAAGAAAGAAGACAAAGTCAAAGAAAGTAAAACTGGGACAATTGGAATTGCCTTTAAAATTAGCAACCGATATTCAGAGAATAGTTAACCATTATTTTTTCACCAAGGGTCTTTCTTTAAAAGAAATAAAGGAAAAATCAAAAAAGAAACAAATTATTTATTCTCGTCATGTAAGACCTGCAAAACAACTTTTGGAATTGGCAGGTTCTGTAAAAAAAGCCATTGAAGCTATTGATAAAGTAGCTGTTTGGGCAAAATCAAGAGGTTTGGATTATTCAATTGAAACTGTTTTTAAAAAATGGTTAGAATTAGATAAATTAAAACCAAAAAAGCCACAAAAAAAACCTTTTTATAAAGGTAATCCTTTAGTTTGGTCTGAGACAAAGAAAAAATGGTATGTAATAACTCCTGAAGGTGAATGGTTAGAATTTGCAGGTGATGAAAAAGAAATAGAATGGAAAGAGATTAAATAAAAACTATGTTAAAATATTCAGATTTAAAAAAAGGAGAAAATTTCATTTTTAAAGGCCAACCTTATGAAGTTTTAGATTTTCAACAAGTTCACAGAGGAAGAGGACTAGCTACTGTAAAAATAAAAATAAGAAATTTAATTAGTGGAGAAATTTTAGAAAAAACCTGTCATCCCTCAGAGGAATTTGAAGAGGCAGACATAGAGGAAGTTCCTATTAAATTTTTATATTCTCATCGCGGTAAATTTGGGTTTTGCCAAGTAGATAATCCTAAAAATCATTTTAAATTAACCGAAAATATAATTGGGGAAAAAAGTTTGTTTTTAAAACCAGGCCAAATTTTAACTGGTTTAAAATTTCAAGGAAAAATTATAAATATAAAATTGCCTGTCAAGGTAGAATTAAAAATAATTGATACCCCACCTTCTCTTAAAGGAGAAAGAGCTCAATCAAAGACGAAAATAGCTGTTTTGGAGACAGGACTTAAAATAGAAGTTCCTTCTTTTTTAAAAGTAGGAGATGTTATTCAGGTAAATACAGAGACCAAAGAATATGTAAAAAGAATTAATAAAGAATGAAAAAAACAATTTTTGCCATAGCGACCCTTTCTGGAACTATTATTGGTGTAGGAGTTTTCAGTTTACCTTATATTACTTTAAAATCAGGTTTTTGGACCATTTTAATTTATTTTTTAATTCTTGCTCCCGCGGTTTCTTTAATTCATATTTTTTTGGCAAAATTATCTTTGAAAACCCCAGATTTTAAAAGACTACCTGGATTTGCTAAAATTTATTTAGGAGAAAGAGGTAAAAAAATAACTTTAATTGTTACTGTTTTAGGACTATCAGGCACTCTTTTGGCTTATTTAATTGTGGGAGGAGAGTTTTTAAAAGAATTTTTATCACCAATTTTTGGCGGTACAAATTTAATTTATACTCTTTTTTATTTTTCTTTAGGTTCAATTTTAATTTTTTTTGGTATTAAATCTATTTCTAAAATAGAATTGGTAAGTTTATTTTTGTTTTTTGGAATTTTAATTTTAATATTTATAAAATCTTTTCCAATTATAAGTTCAAAAAATTTATTTTTGAAATCTTCTTTTTCGACATTAGATTTTTTCTCTCCCTATGGAGTGGTTCTTTTTTCTTTTTGGGCATTAAATATAATTCCAGAAATAGAAGAGATGTTATCTGGTCAAAAAGAGAAAATTTTTAAGGTTATTCTTTTTTCTATGTTAATTTGTGCCATTTTTTACCTTTTTTTCATTTATACAATTTTAGGAATTAGTGGCCAAAATACCACTAAAAATTCTCTTTCAGGACTAAAAAATATTGTGGGACACAATATTTTAAATTTAGCCTTTTTAATTGGTTTTTTAACAACTTTTACCTCATATATTACTTTGGGTTTAACTCTAAAAAAAATATTTTGGTACGATCTTAAATTACCAAAAAATCTCTCTTTTTTAATCACTTGTTTTCCTCCTTTATTTTTATATTTTGCAGGAATAAAAAATTTTATTTCAGTGATTTCTTTTGTAGGATCAGTAATGATGGGAATAAATGGAATTACAGTGTGTTTAATGTATCGTAAAATACACCCAAAAAACTTTTTGGTTTATCCTTTAATTTTAGTTTTGGGAGGAGGAATTATTTGGGAAATAATTTATCATTTTTTAAAATGAAATTAAAATGTTGATTTTTTATTTAATTGTTTTTATTATTTCTGGTTTTGTTTTGTATTGGTCAGGGGAAAAATTGGTAGATGCTTTGATAAAAATAGCAAGGTATTTAAAGTGGAGAGAATTTGTTTTGGCTTTTTTTGTCATTTCTTTTGCAGGTTGTCTTCCCAATCTTTTTTTGGGGATTAATTCAGCCTTGCAAAAAATTCCTGAGTTTTCTTTGGGTGATGTACTGGGGGGAAATGTTGTTGATTTAACTGTCGCTATTGCTTTGGCGGTATTGGCTACTAAAAGAAAAGAGATTCCTGCCCAAAGCAGAACAGTTCAGACAACTTCTCTTTTTACTTTAATTTCAGCTCTTTTACCTTTGCTTTTAATGTTAGATGGACAACTTTCTCAAATAGATGGAATTTTACTAATTTCTCTTTTTTTCTTTTATATTAGTTGGCTTTTTTCAAAACAAGAAAGATTTACCAAAGTTTTTAATGGTGAAGAAATTAATTTATCAATTTCTGAAGAAATTGGAATTTTGTTTAAAGAAATAAAAACAATATTTTGGGGAATAGTTTTTCTCTTGATAGCCTGTGAAGGAATAATAATTTCAGCTAAGTTTTTTCAAAATTTTGTACCCTTAATTTTACTTGGAATTTTATTTGCTGGATTAGGAAACGCTCTTCCAGAAATTTATTTTGCCATAAGTTCAGCAAAAAAAGGAAATACCTGGATGATTTTGGGGTCCTTAATGGGCTCTGTAGTAGTTACCAGCACTTTGGTTTTAGGGACAGTTGCTTTGTTTTGTCCCATCAAAACAACAAAACTTCCCCTTTTAGCTGTAGCTAGATTCTTTTTGCTTTTTTCTGCTCTTTTCTTTTTCATTTTTATTAGAACCGATAGAAAAATCACCAAAAGAGAAGCTATAATTTTGTTTTTGATTTATATTTTCTTTTTAATAGCTTGTAAAATAAATTATTAATTTTTAACCTCTGTCAACATGTAATTTAACCTCTGTCAAAATGTAAAAATTTGACATTAAGAGAATTTTTTGTTATTTCTAAATTAGAAAAAATGTTGAAAGAAAACTTCCAAAGAAAATATGTTTTTTTCAGTTATCTTTCCCACAGGAATTTTATTATTTCTCTTGGGGTTTTTATTGGGTTATTGGGCACGAAGGATTGTTGCGAAAAAGAAAATAGGAACTTTAGAGGAGAGAGTAAAGAGGCAAATTGAAGAGGCTAAAAAGAAAAGCCAGGAAATTTTAAATTCTGCTCAAGAGAAAGCAAGGGAAATAGTTAATCAGGCAAGAGAAAAAGAAGAAGAGAGAAGAAGAGAATTGATTAAGACAGAAAGACTTCTTTTAAAGAAAGAGGCTACTTTAGACCAAAAATTTCAAAATTTAGAAAAGAGAGAAGCTGAATTTAAAAGAAAAGTAATAGAGTTAAAAAGAAAACAACAGGCAATTGATGAGTTAAAGGAAAAAATTACAAAAAAGTTAGAACAAATCTCTCAATTTTCAAAAGAACAAGCAAAAAATGAACTTTTCAAGCAAATAGAAAAAGAAAACCAAAAAGAGATTTTAGAAAGACTTCATAAATTAGAAAGTCAAGGCTGGGAACAATTTGAACAAAGAGCTAAAGAAATTTTAGCTACAGCTATCCAAAAATGTGCTGTCTCTCAAGTTCAAGAACTTACTCTTTTACCAGTAAATTTGCCTTCAGAAGAAATAAAAGGAAGAATTATTGGTAAAGAAGGTAGAAATATTAGGACTTTTGAAAAATTAACCGGAGTAGAATTGATAGTTGATGAAACTCCAAATGTAGTCTTTCTTTCTTCTTTTAATCCTATAAAGAGAGAGATAGCTAAAATAGCTTTAGAAAAATTAATATTAGATGGAAGAATACAACCTGCAAGAATAGAGGAATTTGTAAAAAGGGCCGAAAAAGAGCTTTCTCAAGAGATAAAAAAAATTGGCGAAAAAGCTGCTTTAGAAGTAGGAGTTTTTGATTTGCCTCCAAAGCTCTTACAGCTTTTAGGGAGGTTAAAATTTAGGACAAGTTATGGTCAAAATGTCCTTACTCATTCAATGGAAGTTGCTCTTTTGGCTTCTAATTTAGCATATGAGATTGGAGCAGATGCTGGAGTTTGTAAAAAAGCAGGTCTTCTTCATGATATTGGAAAGGCAATAGATATGGAAGTAGAAGGTTCTCATGTAGATATTGGAATTAAAATTTTAGAGAGATTTAATATAGAACCAGAAGTGATTAAAGCAATGAAATCTCATCACGAAGATTATCCCTATGAAAGTTTAGAAGCAATTTTAGTTCAAGTTGCTGATCAAATTTCTGGAGCTAGACCTGGAGCTAGAAAAGATACTGTTGAAAATTACCTCAAAAGACTTTCTGAATTAGAAAATATTGCTACTTCCTTTTCTGGAGTAGAAAAAGCCTGGGCTTTACAGGCAGGAAGGGAATTGTGGGTATTTGTAAAACCTGATGAGGTTAGTGATTTGGAAGCGAAAAAATTAGCTAAAGAAATTGCTACTCAAATTGAGAGAGAATTAAAATATCCTGGAGAAATAAAAATAGACGTAATTAGAGAAACAAGGGTAATAGAATACGCAAGATAATAAAATTTGAGCGGGTGATGGGAATCGAACCCACAGTCACCTCCTTGGAAGGGAGGGGTTTTACCATTAAACTACACCCGCATCGGAGAGCCGGGATTCGAACCCGGACTAAATCCTCCCAAAGGACTCGTGCTGCCAGTTACACCACTCTCCGTCCGTTATAATAATATTATATAATAAATAATATCAAAATTTTTATATTCAAGTCAACATTTTTTATTTTGATTTTAAATTTTAATTTTGTTAAAATGATTTTTAACTAAAATTATCTTCCTTAAATGAAAACTTACAAAAAAGCAGGGGTTGATAGGAAAGAAAGAGAAAAAGCAAAAAAAATTTTAAAAAATTTTGAGTCAACTTTTAAGTTTAGCAAATACGGAAAGATAATCAAAACCCCCTTTAATTTTCTTTTTCCTTTAAAAGATAATCTTTATCAAGTAAAAACCTCTGATGGGGTAGGGACAAAGATTTTATTAGCTGATTTGGCCAAAAAACATGATACTATTGGAATTGATGGAGTTGCTATGGTGGTGAACGATTGTATTAGATGCGGAGCCCAGCCAATTGCTTTGACAAACATTATTGATATTAAAAAATCTGAAAAAAAGCTATTAAGTGAAATTCAAAAGGGTTTAATTTTAGGAGCAGAACAAGCAGAATGTCCAATTGTCGGAGGAGAAATTGCTGATTTACCAGAAATTTTAAATTGTCCTTATTATTTAAATTGTGATTGTTTAGGGCAAATAAAAAAAGAAAAAATAATTACTGGAGAAAAAATAAAAATTGGAGATATTGTTATTGGGTTTAAAAGTTCCGGATTACATTCTAATGGTTTTACTTTGGCAAGAAAGGTTTTATTTAAAAAATGGGGAGGAAAATATGAAATTTTTGAAAAAATAAAAGGACTTGAAAAACCATTAATTCTTGAGTGTTTGAAACCAACAAGAATTTATGTAAAATCCTTTTTTAAAATTTTTGAAAAATTTGAAATTTTAGGAGCGGTTCATATCACAGGAGATAGTTATTTAAAATTTAAAAAATTAAATTTTGGCTTTGAATTTTTTAATTTTAAACCTCCATTAATTTTTGAGTTGATTCAAAAAACAGGAAAAATTTCTAACAAAGAAATGTTTAAGACCTTTAATATGGGCTGGGGTTTTGCTATAATTGTTAAAAAAAATGAAAGAGAAAGAATATTAGATTTTCTAAAAAAAGAAAAAATAGAAGCTGAGGTAATTGGAAGAGTAATTAGAGAAAAGAAAATTAAAATTAAGTATAAAAAATCAAGGTTTGTCTTATGAAAAATTGTAAAAAATTTTGATAATTTTTGAATCAAATTATGCAAAAATTCTTTAATTTTGTCATTAAATTTTGTCTTTATGGTATAGCTTTTTTAATTTCTCTTTTTTGGCTTCCTTTTTCATTTGAAGCTTTTGAGTTTAACAAGCAATACCTTTTAATAGTTTTGGTCTCTCTTTGTGTTTTTGCTTTTTTGGCAAGGGCAATATTAAACAAAAGAGAAATTAAAATTAAATTAACTCCCGAAAATATTTTCATTTTACTATTTTTATTTTTTGCTATTTTGAGCGCTATTTTCTCAATTGACAAAGTTTGTTCATTTTTTGGATTTTATGGAAAATTTAGCGATAGCTTGATTTTATTATTGTTTTTGGTTTTATTTTACTTTTTAGTATTTTTTTCAGCTTTTGAAATTTTATCTATTTTTACCTTGCTTGAGATTTTCCTTTTTTCTTCACTTTTAGTAGTTTTAACTACTTATTTTTCTTTCTTTGGAATTTGGCAAAAAATTGACAAAATTTTTTCCTTGAAAATACCTTTTTTGGTAAACCAAAATTTCTTTAATTTCCAAGGCGCCTCTTTAGAGGGATTAACTATATTTTTAGCAATAGTTAGTGTCTTGGTGGTAGGATTAATAATGAAAGAAAGAGGAATATTGAATATTCTCTTTTTAGTAGGCAGTATAGGTATTTTAAGTATTGTTAATTTTAAACCCGCTTGGTTTATACTTGCTTTTTCACTTTTTATTTTTTTAATTGTTTGTTTGGCAAAAAGATTGTTTAGAGAAAACATTAACTCTCTTTTGCTTCCAATTTTTTTAATTGTTTTGTCTCTTTTGTTTTTGTTTTTTCCCATCGACCTTCAAAAGGTTTTCAATTTCCAATTACCAAAAGAAGTTATTTTAGATTATCCAGAAAGTTTAAAAATTGCTTTTGGGACAGTTTTTTCTAGTCCTAAAAACTTTCTTTTGGGGTCCGGAATTGGTACTTTTTATCATGACTTTGCCAAATTTAAATCTCCAAAAATAAATGAAACCTCTTTTTGGTATTTAAGATTTGATAAATCAGGTTCCTTTTTAGCTGAATTGTTAGCCACTTTGGGAATTTTAGGATTTTTGAGTTATTTAGCCTTTGTAGGAATATTTCTCTTTAAAAGTTTGATAAAAATAAAAAGAGAAAAGATAACACAAACCTCTCGTGAAGAGTTCCTTTTTCAATTAATATTATTTACCACCTTTTTAGCGGTTTTCCTTTCTCAATTCATTTTTTACCAAAATACAACTTTGGCTTTCACATTTTGGTTAATATTGAGTTTAGCAATTTTATCTCAAAAAGACTTTAAAGAAAAAACTATTTCTTTTTCAGTTTCTCCAGAAATTTCTCTGCTATTTTCTACCTTACTAATAATTTTGATTTTTTCTATTGGAGTTTTCTTTTTTTATCTTGGTAAATTTTATTTGGCAGATTTTTATTTTAAAAAAGGAATAGAGGAAAATAAAATTGAAAATTTTGAAAAAGCTATAAAACTCAATCCCTACCAGCCATATTATAAAATTACATTAGCTCAAAAATATTTAAAAGAAATACAAAATGAGGTTCAAAATCCTTCCTCTTCTGTTCTTGCCCCAAAATTAACAAAAAAAATTCAAAAAGCGATTGAATTGAGCAAGAGTGCTACAAAAATTTCTCCAAATCAAGTCAATAATTGGGAGACATTGGGAAGAATTTATGAAGTGCTTCAGGGAATAGCAGAGGGAGCTTTGAATTGGGCAATTAGTTCTTTTGAAAAAGCTGTCCAATTGGAACCTAGCAATCCTATTTTAAGGACAAAATTAGGAAGACTTTATTTAATTTCAGGAGATATAAAAAAAGCTAAAGAAAATCTTAATAAAGCTATTGAACTAAAAAAAGATTATCTTTTGGCTCAAATTGAAATGGCTTTAGTATTAGAAAGAGAAGGGAAAATTGACAAAGCTATTTCTCAATTGGAAAAATTAGTAAAAAAATATCCTTACAATGTAGAACTTTTATTTCAATTAGGGAGACTTTATTTTAATTCTAATCAATTAGACAAAGCTATTTTATATTTTCAAAGAGCAATTTTTATAATGCCAAATCATTCAAATTCTCTTTATTCTTTAGGTTTAGCTTATGCCCGCAAAGGAGAAAAAGAGAAAGCCCTAGAATATTTAGAAAGGGTTTTAAAATTAAATCCTGGAAATCCCGAGGTTTTAAGAAAAATAAATGAATTAAAAGAAAAACCTTAAATTTTTATCTTGATTTCTCAATTGAAAATGTGATAAAATTAAAAATACTGGCGATACTGGCGCAGTGGCGAAGTAGCTAACGCAGCGGTTTGCAAAACCGTCATTCGTGGGTGCAAATCCCACCTGCGCCTCAGGCCCGGGTGCTGGAATTAGGAGACAGGACGGGCTTAAAACCCGTTGGGGTTTTACCCCGTGAGGGTGCAAGTCCCTCCCCGGGCATTATTTAAAAAAGTTTTTTTATTTTTGAATTTGCCTTTTCCAAGAGTTTTTTTGCATTTTTAAAAGTCAATTTTTCTATAGCCTTTTCGTAAGGAAGCCACAAATATCCTAAATGCTCGCTAGAGATTTTTACTTTTTTGGTATTGGTTTGAGCTAAATAAAAAGTGACAAATTTTAAAATATTCTTTTTTTGCCATTTAAAAAAATATCTTAAAGTCTCTTTAAATCCTTCTACAAATTTCAAATCTTCTATTCCTGTCTCTTCTTTTGCTTCTCTTTTTGCTGTTTCCAAAGGTGTTTCTCCTTTTTCTATATGACCCTTTGGCAAATCCCAATAATCTTTTTTTGCCCGATGTGAAAGTGAAGGGTAATGCAAAAGAAGATAATAAATTTGATCTTTTTCTTTTCTAAAAATTATCACCCCCGCTGATCTTTCAACTGGCATATTAAAAACATTTTCTCATTTAAAAAAATTTAACATTTCTTTTAATTCCCAACAATTGATAATATCTTTTTTTTCTGCCCAACCCCTTCTTGCTTGGGAAATTCCATACTCAATAAATCTCAATTGATCTTTGTGATGTGAATCGGTATTAATCACCATTTTTACTCCAATTTCTTTTGCTTTTCTTATATTTTCTGCTGAAAGATCCAGTCTTTCAGGATAGGAATTAATTTCCAAAACCACTTTATATTCTTTTGCCGCTCTTAAAATTTTTTCAATATCAATTTGATATTCGTTTCTTTTTTTCAAAATTCTTCCTGTTGGATGAGAAATAATATCTACATTTGGATTTTTCATTGCTCTAATTATTCTTTCTGTCATTTTTTCTTTTTCCATCTTAAAATTAGAATGAATTCCAGCAATTACAAAATCTAATTTTTCTAAAACAGAATCTGAAATATCAATAGAACCATCATTTAAAATATTGGCTTCGCAACCTTTTAAAATTTTAAAATTAATTCCTCTTTCTTTAAATTTTTCATTTAATCTATCAATCTCTTTATTTCTTTCTATTAAATCTTTTTC
>CAZKFX010000012.1:0-27064 GCA_964552375.1 uncultured Candidatus Saccharibacteria bacterium | reverse complement strand
CTGCTGTCAATCCCAATGGTGAAACTATAGGTTCAACAGAGGTTTCTATTACCACAGGAGATTCTGATACTGCGATTGATGTTTCTTTCAATCCAGTCTCAGGAGCGACAGGATATAAAGTCTACCGTTCAACTTCTTCAATTTCTGATGGAACTTCAGCCACCTTAGTTGACAACGAAATCAAAACCACCACTTCCTTTACCGATGATTGCTCAGGTGATGGAACAGCTACTATTCCTTCTTCTAATACCACAGGAGGTAATTTAGCAGTCAATACTAACACTTTATATGTTGATGCTGAAACAGGAAAGGTAGGAATTGGAACAACAACACCAACTGAAAAACTCACTTTAGCTGGTGGCAATTTCCTTCAAACATCAGCTAATCCAGTTCTTAAAGGAGGAGTAATAGACTCAACTTATATGAATGGTGCCTGGTCAGTCTATGTTTCTGGAAAATATGCCTATGTTGCTGGAGCCAATTCTGACTCTTTAGCCATCATTGACATTTCCAATCCCTCTTCCCCTCAAGTAGTCGGAGGAGTAATAGACTCAACTTATATGGATAGTGCCAGATCAGTCTATGTTTCTGGAAAATATGCTTATATTGCTGGATACTATTCTAACTCTTTAGCCATTATTGACATTTCCAATCCCTCTTCCCCTCAAGTAGTCGGAGGAGTAATAGACTCAACTTATATGGATAGTCCCTCCTCAGTCTATGTCTCTGGAAAATATGCCTATGTTGTTGGATACTGGTCTCACTCTTTAGCCATCATTGACATTTCCAATCCTTCTTCCCCTCAAGTAGTCGGAGGAGTAATAGACTCAACTTATATGTATTGCGCCTCCTCAGTCTATGTCTCTGGAAAATATGCTTATGTTGCTGGAGCCGGTTCTGACTCTTTAGCCATCATTGACATTTCCAATCCTTCTTCCCCTCAAGTAGTCGGAGGAGTAATAGACTCAACTTATATGGGTGCTCCCTACTCAGTCTATGTTTCTGGAAAATATGCCTATGTTACTGGACGTGCTTCTGATTCTTTAGCTATTATTGACATCTCCAACCCTTCTTCACCTTCAGTAGTCGGAGGAGTAATAGACTCAACCTATATGGATGGTGCTGGCTCAGTCTATGTCTCTGGAAAATATGCTTATGTTACTGGAAACTGGTCTGATTCTTTGGCCATCATTGACATTTCCAATCCTTCTTCCCCTCAAGTAGTTGGAGGAGTAACAAACTCAACTTATATGGATGATCCCAGATCAGTCTATGTCTCTGGAAAATATGCCTATGTTGCTGGACGTTTATCTAACTCTTTAGCCATCATTGACATTTCTGGCATTGATGCTCCTTCAGCTCATATTGGAGATTTAGCAGTAGGAACAATAGATGTTTGGGAAAATCTAAATGTAGCCAACAATATCTATGGAAAGGGTCTCAATATTGGTCCTGCTGGAATTTACTCTCAAGGAAGAGTCTCTATTTTTGAAACCTCTTCAGTTCCTGCTTTAACTATTACCCAATCAGGAAGTGGAATTGGATTCAAACTCACCAATCTTGGCACAGGAAATACCCTCTTGATTGAAGATGAACAATCAGATGCTACTCCCTTTGTCATTGATGCAAGTGGAAATGTAGGTATTGGGACAACAGATATCACAGCAAAATTGACAGTTCAAAATCTTACCAAGACCCAAGCTTCAATGATAGTCAAACAAAGAAGTTCTTTATTTCAAAAAACAATTGGAGGAGCAAATGACGATTATGGTGAATCTATTCAGCAAACTTCTGACGGTGGTTATGTTATAGTTGGAGATACACAGAGCTACGGGGCGGGAGGTAGGGATATTTTCATTGCCAAATTAGACTCCTCTGGCAATCTCTCTTGGGCAAAAACAATTGGGGGAGGAAGTAATGATGGTGGCTATTCTATCCAGCAAACTTCTGATGGCGGTTATGTTATAGTTGGATATACAAATAGCTACGGTGCGGGAAGTAGTGATGTCTTTATTATCAAATTAAACTCCTCTGGTAATCTCTCTTGGGCAAAGACAATTGGAGGATCAAGTGATGATTATGGCTCTTCTATCCAACAAACTTCTGATGGCGGTTATGTTATAGTTGGAAGTACATGGAGCTACGGTGCAGGAGGCAGTGATGTTTTTGTTATTAAATTAAACTCCTCTGGTAATCTCTCTTGGGCAAAGACAATTGGAGGATCAAGTGATGATTATGGCTCTTCTATCCAACAAACTTCTGATGGCGGTTATGTTATAGTTGTAGATACACAAGGCTATGGCGCAGGAGGCAGTGATGTTCTTGTTATTAAATTGGACTCCTCTGGTAATCTCTCTTGGGCAAAGACAATTGGGGGAGCAAATTGGGATTTTGGCTATTCTATCCAGCAAACTTCTGATGGTGGTTATGTTGTAGTTGGAAGTACATGGAGCTACGGTGCAGGAGGCAGTGATGTTCTTGTTATTAAATTAGACTCTTCTGGCAATCTCTCTTGGGCAAAAACAATTGGGGGAGGAGATGTTGATAGTGGCTCTTCTATCCAGCAAACTTCTGATGGCGGTTATGTTATAGTTGGCCACACATATAGCTACGGGGCAGGGAATTCTGATATTTTCCTTATTAAATTAAACTCCTCTGGCAATCTCTCTTGGGCAAAAACAATTGGGGGAGGAGATTTTGATAGTGGTTCTTCTATCCAGCAAACTTCTGATGGCGGTTATGTTATAGTTGGATCCACACAGAGCTACGGTGCAGGAGGTGATGATGTTTTCATTCTTAAATTAGATTCTTCTGGAAACATCTCTGGTTGTAGTTCAATTAGTAGCATTTCTCCTTCAGTTAGTTCTCCTTCACCAAGTGTTTCTTCTCTTGCACTCTCAGCTGTGTCAGTTTTTCCTACTATCTCTTCCCAGACACCCACGGTGAGCAGTCAAAGTGTTAGCACTGCCACTCAATGTTCAGCTGATTTTGATTTTACCCCTTTGATTCTATCCAAACAAGGAAATTTAGGAATAGGAGTAACTTCTACCCAATACCAATTAGAGGTAGCAGGCAAAATCAAAGCCCAAGCAATATGTCTTGGTTCTTCTTGTTATTCTTCAATTCCTGAAGTTCCTTGGCAATTATCTGGAGACAATATTGTTTACAACAGAGGCAATGTTGGTATCGGCATAACAAACCCAACAGCTAAACTTACTATTACCCAATCAGGCACAGGAGCAATAATAGAACTCAAAAATACTTCTTCTGCTACTTCTACTGCTTTCACTCTTACCAATCTTGGCACAGGAAATACTCTTTTAATTGAAGATGAAGCCAATGACACCACTCCCTTTGTCATTGATGCAAGTGGAAATGTAGGAGTTGGGACAACAACACCAAATCATCTTTTGACTGTAGGCAAAAGTGGAGATGCCACCTCTACTTTCAGATTAGGAGTTTATGGTTCAATCAGAGCTACAGGAGAAATCTCTGCCAACCAAAGTTTTGATATTGCAGAAGCCTATCCTATTGATCCTCAATGTGAAAAGGAAAATAATTGTCCTGAAGTAGGAGATGTAGTTTCAATTGGAAACAATTCATTTTTGGAAAAATCTTCTGTTCCCTATGATGAAAAATTAATTGGAGTAATATCAGAAAAACCTGCCTTTAGTATGGGTACCTGGAAAATGAAAAATCCTTTCCGTTTGGTAGCTCTAGCAGGAAGGGTAAAAGTAAAAGTCTCAACAGAAAATGGTGAAATTAAGGTAGGTGATGCTTTAACTTCAGCTTCATCAACCCCAGGTGTAGCAATGAAAGCTACAAAAGCAGGAAGAGTAATAGGTATTGCTTTAGAACCATTCAATGGAGAAGGTACTGGAGAAATTATGGTCTTTGTCAATCCACATTGGCAGGGGAATGATTTAACTATCACTGAAAACTCAAATGGCAAAATTGTGAACAATGAATTCCAACAAAATCTCACCAAACTGGGACTAATTGTAAACGAATATGGTGTTTTAGAGGTTGAAAAATTGAAAGCAAAAGAAATTTGTTTGGAAGGAGATGACGGCGAAGTAATTTGTATTGATAAAGATAAATTAAAAGAATTATTGAAAAATCAGCTTCAAGACTCAAATCAAACTTCAACAGAAGAAAACAAAAAAGACAACAGTACTGAAAATATCAAAAAAGTTTATTATTACGATGGTGATGGAGATGGATTTGGCACTCCTAAAAATTTCATTGAAGGAGAAAAGAGAGAAGGTTATGTAAATAATGATAAAGATTGCGATGATGACAACAAGAATGTTAATCCATCTGTTAAAGAAATTTGTGATGATGGTATAGATAACGATTGCGACGGAAAAATTGACACAAAAGATGAAGATTGTAAAGATATTTTCTCTGATGACCAACAAGTCAGTGGTTCAAGGACAGATGAAATTACATTTGCTTCAACCACGAATTCAACCACTACCTCAACTTCCTCATTAGACACTTTTACTGAAGATCTAACAGAGCAAATTGAAGCCTCGACAGATTGTGTCAATAAACAAACCTTCTATTTAGATTTAGATGGTGATGGTTTTGGTGATCCAAATAATTCTACCTCAACCTGCCAGCAACCTGCTGGTTATGTAACTGATAGCACGGACTGCGACGATACCAATCCTGCCATTAACCCAAGTGCTACTGAAATCTGTGATGATGGAATTGACAACGATTGCGACGGAAAAATAGATAGTCAAGATGAAAATTGTCCTTTAGATACAGATGGCGATAGTGTAATTGATTCAGAAGATCTTTGTCCTGAAACTGCTGGAGATTTCTGCCATGGTTGTCCAAAACCAGAATGTTCTGGCTGTCAATCTCCAATTTGCCCAGAAGCAGGCAAACCAATTTGTCAAGACGACAACTCTCTTTGCCAGGTTTTACCAAATACTGATGTTATTTGCCAATCGGGGGTCTGTAGTTATAGTTGTCAAGAAGGTTATTTAGACTGTAATGGTGATGGCACTGGCTCTGACAATGATGGTTGTGAATTCAAAAAAGAAACTCCTACCTCTACTTGTCCTAACTCATAATTTTGACGGGGCTTAACTCTTGTAAAAATTCAAAATTAAATAAATCTCAAATGTTCAACATATGTGTCAAATCTCAAATGTCAAATCTCAAATGTCAAATCCTGTGTCAAATCTCAAATCGAATAAATCTAAGAATATTCGCCACCGAGCTTATAAATTTTCTTTAGAAATAATAAATTTAGTCAAAGATTTTCCTAAAGATAAAGTTTATATGATTTTTACTGACCAACTTTTAAGATCAGCCACTTCAATAGGAGCAAACTTGATTGAAGCAAAATCTTCATCTTCCAAAAAAGATTTCATCAAGTTTTATGAGATTGCTCTTAAGAGTTGTAATGAGACAATTTACTGGTTAGGTCTCTTACGAGACGGGAAGTTAGCAAGCGTTTCAAAGATTAATCCCTTAATGAAAGAAGCTGAAGAGATTGGAAAAATGATTGGTTCAAGCCTCTTAACTTTAAAAGGTAAAAAATAGATTTGACATTTAAGATTTAGATTTGAGATTTGACATTTGAGATTTGAGTTAATTTAAAATGGTAAAATTAAAACATTATCCAATTAAAAAATTAAAAAAAGAAATTCGCCAAATTGTGGGCAAATATAGAGAATGAAAAAGAATAATAAAATTTTATGCAAGCTGTGGTTTTAGCAGGAGGGGAGAGTTCAAGATTTTGGCCTTTAAATTTCCAACATAAATCCCTTTTTAAAATAATGGGAAAACCTTTAATTTTTTATACGCTTGAAGGGTTGAGAAAGAAAAAAATTAAAGAAATTATTTTGGTTCAATCACCAAAAAGAGACATTGAAAAAGAGTTAAAAAATTACAATTTAAAGTTAAATATAAAATTTATTATTCAAGAAAAACCAAAAGGGATGGGAAATGCTTTGTGGCAGGCAAGAAATCTTTTAAAGAAAAAATTTTTAGTTTTAAATCCAGAAAGAGTGGATATTGAAGAAATTCTTGATAATTTACCAAAAGATTGGTTGAGTTCAAATAATTGTTTTTTATTTGGACAAGAAACAAAAAACCCTCAATTGTTTGGAGTAGTAAAATTTAAAGGAGATAAAGTTTTAAAAATAGTAGAAAAACCAAAATTAGGCAAAGAACCTTCAAAAATTAAGGTTGTGGGAGTTTATATTTTAGAAAAAGATTTTTTTGAGGTATATGAAAAAGTAAAAAAATATCATTATGATTTTGAAACAGCTTTAAACGAATATTTAAAAAAAAGAGAGTTTAAATTAATAAGGCTAAAAAAGAGAGAAATTTCTTTAAAATATCCTTGGCATCTTTTTGATATCAAAAAATATTTGTTTGATAAGTTTTTAAAAAGTAAAATTTCCAAAAGTGCCAAAATTTCAAAAAATGTAATTTTGGAAGGGAAAATTTTCATTGGAGAAAGAGTAAAGATTTTTGAGGGGGCAATTATTAAAGGGCCTTGTTATATTGGAGAAAATTGTATTTTAGGAAACAATTCTTTAATTAGAGATTATACAAATTTAGAAAAAAATTGTCTTTTGGGAGCTTTTGCCGAAATTAAAAATTCTATTTTTCAAGAAAATTGTCATTGTCATTCTGGTTATTTTGGAGATTCAATCTTTGGAAGAAATTGTAAAATTGGAGCAGGGACTATCTCAGCCAATGTAAGGTTAGATAGGGGAGAGGTAAAATCAGTAGTAAAAGGAAAAAAAATTCCAACAGGCCTGAAATCTTTAGGAGTGATTGTTGGCGAAAATACAAGAGTTGGGATTAATTGTTCTTTTATGCCAGGAATTTTAGTGGGTTCAAATTGTCTAATTTATCCCAATTCTTTAATTAAAAAAAATCTTAAGGATAATTTTTCTATTTAAACTTTTTGTAATTGAATAAATCAGACCTCTGTCAATTTTTCTAATTTATTTTAGGGGTTGACTTATTGAGAATGATTTGGTAAAAATGTAAAGTATTAAAAAGGTTGAGAAAAAATAAGATAAAGAATAAACACGGAAACGTGTTTATTCAAAAAAATGGCAGAAAAAGAAAAATTTGAAAGAACAAAACCCCATCTTAATATTGGAACCATAGGTCATGTTGATCACGGAAAAACTACTTTAAGTGCTGCTATCTTGCATGTTTTAAGAATGAAGGGTTTAAAAACAAGCCCTCACAAGAGTGTAGAAGATATTGATAGAGCTCCTGAGGAGAAAGCCAGAGGTTTGACTATTTCCATTTGCCATTTGGAATACGAAACAGAAAAGCGCCATTATGCTCACATTGATTGCCCAGGCCATGCAGACTATATCAAAAATATGATTACAGGTGCAGCACAAATGGACGGAGCTATTTTAGTAGTTGCTGCAACAGATGGTCCGATGCCTCAGACAAGAGAACACATTTTGTTGGCTCGACAAGTAGGATTGCCAGCAATGGTTGTCTTTTTAAACAAATGTGATTTGGTAGATGATCCAGAAATGTTAGAATTAGTGGAATCTGAAGTAAGGGAATTATTAAAAAAATACGAATTTCCAGGAGATGAAATTCCAATAATTAAGGGTTCTGCTTTGAAGGCATTAGAAGCAAAATCTTTAGATGACGAAGCGGTAAAACCCATTTTAGAATTACTAAAGGCGGTGGATGAATATATTCCAGAACCACAAAGAGAAGTTGATAAACCCTTCTTGATGGCAATTGAAGATGTTTTCTCAATTGCAGGAAGAGGGACCGTAGCTACTGGAAGAATAGAAAGAGGAGTTATTCATCCTAATGATGAAGTAGAATTAGTAGGTTTGAGAGAGACAAAAAAGACGGTGGCAGTTTCTATTGAAATGTTTAACAAAACCTTAGATGAAGGAAGAGCAGGAGATAATGTAGGAATTCTCTTGAGAGGATTGAAAAAAGAAGAGGTAGAAAGAGGTCAAGTTTTAGCAAAACCAGGAACTATTACTCCTCATACTGAATTTGAAGCAGAAGTTTATGTGTTAACCAAAGAAGAAGGAGGAAGACATACTCCATTTTTTTCAGGATACAAACCCCAATTTTATATAAGAACTGCCGATATAACTGGAGAAGTTACTTTACCAGAGGGTACAGAAATGGTAATGCCAGGAGATACTGTTAATTTAAAAATAAAATTGATTGCTCCAGTAGCTCTTGAAGAAAAACAAAGATTTGCAATAAGAGAAGGTGGAAAAACAGTAGGAGCAGGAGTAATTACTAAGATTATAAAATAAAAATGACAAAGATAAAAAAAGAAGAAAAAGAAGAAGAAAAACCAAAGATTAGAATTAAATTGCAAGCTTACGATCATAAAATAATTGATAATTGCGCCAAACAAATTGTTGAAATTGCGGTGCGTTATGGAAATGAATGGGCAGGACCTATTCCTTTGCCTACAGAAATTCACAAATTTACTGTTAATCGTTCTACTTTTGTTCACAAAGATGCCAGAGAACAATTTGAAATTAGGGTACACAAGAGATTGATAGATATTTTCAATCCCACACCAAGAATAATTGAAGCTCTTAAAAATTTAAATTTGCCAGCTGGAGTAAATATAGAAATAAAAATGTAATAAAGAAAAATCAAATTTGTGAGGTATTTAATAAAAAACTGGGTAAATACCCAGTTTTTAGTTAAATATGAAATTTATTTTGGGTAAAAAAATTGGAATGACACAAATTTTTAATGAAAAAGGTAAAGTAATTCCAGTAACAATAGTGGAGGCGGGTCCTTGTTTTGTGACCCAAATAAAAACCAAAGATAAAGATGGTTATGAGGCTGTCCAGATAGGATTTATTAGAAAACTAAAAAAGATTAAAAAAACGGAAAAAGGGAAAGAATTTAAATATTTAAGAGAATTCAGAATAGAAAATCCTCAACAATATAAATTAGGAGACGAAATAAATGTTTCAATTTTTAAAGAAGGAGAAAAAGTGAAGGTTTCTGGTATTTCAAAAGGAAAAGGATTTGCAGGAGTTGTAAAAAGGTGGGGATTTGCTGGTAAAAGCACAAGCCATGGAGTAAAGCATGAAGTAAGAACACCTGGTTCTATAGGAGGTACTACTCCTCCAAGGGTTATTAAAGGAAGAAAAATGCCTGGGAGAATGGGAGGTCAAAGAGTGACCATTAAAAATTTAGAGATTATAAAGATTGATAAAGAAAAAAATCTTTTAGCAATAAAAGGAGCTTTGCCAGGAAGCAAAGGTACTTTAATAGAGATTAAAACAATGGAAAAATGAAATACCCTCTTTTTAATCAAAACGGTGAAAAATTAAAAGAAATAGAATTACCAGATGAAATTTTTGGGTTAAAAATTAATCCTGATTTAGTCTGGCAGGTAGTGGTTTCTCAAATGGCAAATAGAAGACAAGGAACCGCCCATACAAAAGACAGAGGAGAAGTAAGAGGTGGTGGAAGAAAACCTTGGCGCCAAAAAGGATTAGGTAGAGCCAGACATGGTTCCATTCGTTCTCCTTTATGGAAAGGAGGAGGAGTGGTTTTTGGACCAAGAAAAGAAAAAGTTTATAAAAAAAAGATTCCAAAGAAGATGAAAAGAAAAGCTTTATTGATGGTTCTTTCTGGTAAAGCAAAAGAGAATCTGTTGTTTGTTTTAGATGATTTAAAAATTGAAAAACCAAAAACAAAATTAATGAGAGAAATTTTAGAGAAATTTCCTTGTGATCAAAAAAGCACTTTGATTGTTTTGCCAAATTATGATAAAAATATAATACTTTCTGCAAGAAACCTTCCAAAAGTAAAAACTATGGAGGCTAAAGATTTAAATGCTTTAGATTTGCTTTCTTTTAAATATTTGTTATTACCTCAAAAAGCAATAAAAGTAATAAAAGAAACTTTCTTAAAATAAAAATTTATGGGAATTAAAGATTTTTTAAAAAAAAGAAAAAAAGATAGTGAGACAAAAAAAGAGGAAAAAGAAAAAGAAGTAGAAAAAGTCAAAGAAAAAAAGGCAGACAAAAAAGCCCCCTTGTTTGTAATTGAAGCCCCTCATATTACTGAAAAAAGCACAGAATTGGCAAAGCAAAATCAATATGTTTTTAGAGTGACACAAAATGCTAATAAAATTCAAATTAAAAAAGCAATAGAAAATCTTTACAATGTAGATGTATTAGATGTTAGGGTTTTAAAAGTGCCTCCTAAAAAAAGAAGATTAGGAAGAGTTTTAGGAGAAAAAAAAGGATACAAAAAAGCAATTATAAAAATAAAAGAAGGACAAAAAATAGATATTTTTGGTCAATAAAATTAAAATATGACAAAAGCTATTCTTTCAAAAAAAGAACCAGAGAAAAAATTATTAGTGCCACTTAAAAAAAGTGGAGGAAGGAACAATAGTGGCAAAATTACAGTAAGACATAGGGGTGGTGGAGTTAAAAGACTTTATAGAATAATAGATTTTGGAGAAGAGAAATTGGGAATTGCTGGAAAGGTGGTTGCTATTGAGTATGATCCCAATCGGACAGCTTATATTGCTTTAGTAGAATATGAAGATGGAGACAAAAGATATATCTTAGCTCCCCATAATTTAAAAGTTGGACAAAAAATTATTTGTCAAGAAAAGGCAGATATAGAAATTGGAAATAGAATGAAATTGAAAAATATTCCCGTAGGGACTTTAGTTTGTAATGTTGAATTGGAACCTTTCAAAGGAGGAAAAATAGCTAGAGGAGCCGGAACCTGTGCTAAAATTTTGGCTTTTGAGGGAGGATTTTGTCATTTAAAAATGCCTTCTGGAGAAATTAGAAAAGTACCAGAAGATTGTTTTGCTACTATAGGTCAAATGTCTCATCCAGAAAAAAGGTTTGAAAAATGGGGAAAGGCAGGTAGAAAAAGATTGAAGGGTTGGAGACCTGCAGTTAGAGGATCTGCGATGAATCCTTGTGATCATCCTCATGGAGGTGGAGAAGGAAAAGCTCCTATTGGTTTAAAATATCCAAAAACTCCTTGGGGAAAGCCAGCTTTAGGTGTGAAAACAAGAAAGAAAAAATGGACAGATAAATTAATTATTAAAAGAAGAAAGTAAAATAATAAAATTATGGCAAGATCATTAAAAAAAGGCCCTTATATTGATGAGAAATTGTTAAAAAAATTAAAGAAATCAAAACCAGGGCAAATAATTAAAACCTGGGCTAGGGATGCAACAATAACTCCAGAAATGGTTGGGTTTACTTTTGGAGTTCACAATGGAAAAGAATTTATATCAGTGAAAGTTACAGAAGAGATGGTAGGTCATAAATTAGGAGAGTTCGCTCCAACTACTAAATTTGTAAGACATGGTGGAAAAATGCAAAGAGAATTAGAAAGAAAGGCTGCTGAAAAAGAGGCTCAAAAATTAAAAAAGGCTTAAAAAATTTATGAAGGTTTCAGCTAAACTTAATTATTTAAGAATTGCACCAAGAAAAGTAAGATTAGTGGCAGATTTAATAAGAAACAAATCAGTGATTGAAGCTGAAAATATTTTGAATTTTACTGTAAAGAAAGCTGCTCTTCCTCTTTTAAAACTTTTGAGATCTGCTATTGCTAATGCAGAGCACAATTTTAATCTTAAAAAAGAAAATCTTTATATTTGTGAAATTTTAGTTAATGAAGGCCCAAGGTTAAAAAGAATACTTCCCAGAGCAAGAGGAAGGGCAGATGTTATTCAAAAAAAGACTTCTCATGTGACAATTATATTAGAAGAAAAGAAAAAATAAAAAATATGGCTCACAAAGTTCACCCAAAAATATTTAGGATAAGAGAAACAAATGACTGGCTTTCAAGAGGATTTTACAAGAAGAATTTTGCCCAATATTTACAAGAAGAATTTAAAATTCGCAAATTTTTGGAAGAGAAAATTGGAAATTTTGGATTAGAAAAAGTAGAAATTGAAAGATTTCCTTTAAAAATAAATATAATTATTTTCACTTCCAGGCCTGGTTTAGTTATTGGAAGAAAAGGAGAAGGAATAGAAAAATTAAAGAAAGAAATTGAAAATCTCTTAATTTCAAAACCAAAACCAACAGTAAGATTGGAAATAAGAGAAGTAATAAAACCATTTTTATCAGCTTCTTTAGTTGCCCAATGGATGAAAGAACAAATTGAAAAAAGAGTTCCTTATCGACGGGTTTTAAAACAGGCTTTGAGTAAAATTACTTCTAATAAAGAAGTTCAAGGAGCCAGAGTTCAAGTAGCCGGAAGATTAGACGGAGTAAAAATTGCCAGGACTGAATGGCTTCAAGCTGGTAAACTTCCTCGCCAAACCTTAAGGGCTGATATTGATTACAGCTTTAAAGAAGCCTTTTGTAAATATGGAGTTGTGGGAATAAAAGTTTGGATTTATAAAGGAGAAAAATTTAAAAAATAGAATATGTTGCAACCAAGGAAGGTAAAATATAGAAAAGCCCAGAAAGGAAGATCAAAAGGGATAGAATCTCGAGGAACTGAATTGAGTTTTGGAAGTTTTGGGTTGAAGGCTTTGGAAGCAAAATGGATCTCTAGTCGGCAAATTGAAGCTGCAAGGAGGGCGATTTTAAGATATTTAAAAAAAGGTGGTAAACTTTGGATTAGAATTTTTCCTCAAAAACCAATTACAAGAAAAGGACAAGAAGTTCCAATGGGTGGAGGAAAGGGAGATGTTGCTTTTTATGCTTTTCCAATAAAACCTGGAAGAATAATTTTTGAATTAGAAGGGGTAAAAGAGGAAATAGCTAGAGAAGCTTTCAAAAAAGCAACAGATAGATTGCCAATAAAGACAAAATTTGTTAAAAAAGAATAAAAGAAAGATTTAATGAAAGCTAAAGAATTAGAACAAAAAAGTAAAGAAGAATTGGAAACACTTTTAAGAGAAAAGAGAGAAAAGTTACAAAAATTAAAATTTGACTTAAATTTAGGAAAACTAAAGAATGTGAGAGAAATTAGAAAGGTAAAAAAAGATATTGCCAGAATTTTGACAATTTTAAATTTGAAATTTAAAGTAAAACTTTAATTTTTTTATGCCTAAAAAGAGATTAATTGGAAAAGTTGTTTCTGATAAAATGCAAAAGACTATTGTTGTTGAAGTGGAGAGATTGAAAGAGCATCCTAAATATAAAAAAAGATATAAGGTAAAGAAAAAGTATAAAGCTCATGATGAAAAAAATGAAGCCAAAGTAGGCCAAACTGTTTTAATTGAAGAATGCCGACCTTTAAGTAAAGAAAAAAGGTGGCGACTAATAAAAATATTGGAAAAGTAATTTTTTTATGCAAGATTTAATAATTATTGGAGCAGGTCCCGCTGGAATTACTGCCGGAATTTATGCAGCAAGACAAGGATTAAAAACACTTTTGATTACAAAAGAACTCGGAGGACAATTAATGAAAAAAGCAGGGAAAATAGAAAATTATCCAGGTTTTAAAGAGATTTCAGGCGCAGATTTAATTAAAAAATTTGAAAGCCATTTGGAAAAATTTCCTATTTTAGAAATGAAATTTAGAGAGGTAGAAAGAGTAGAAAAAAAAGATGATTTTTTTTATGTTATTACCACAAAAAAAGAAACCCTTGAAAGCAAAGCTGTAATTTTAGCTACAGGTTCCTCTCCTAAAACCTTAAAAGTACCTGGAGAAAAAGAATTTGTTGGAAAAGGAATTAGTTATTGTGCTATCTGTGATGGCCCATTTTTCAAAAATAAAAAAGTAGCGGTAGTTGGGGGAGGAAATTCTGGTTTTGAGACAGCTTTATTTTTAGCTCAAATTGCCAAAAAAGTTTATATTTTAGAAGCCTCAGAAAAAGTGAGAGCAGATAAGGAAAATCAAGAAAAAGTAAAAACTTTTTCTAATGTTCAGGTAATGACTAAAGTTTTAATAAAAGAAATTAAAGGTGAAAAATTTGTTAAGGGAATTTTGTATTTTGACAAAGAATCTCAAAAGGAAAATTTTCTTGAGGTAGAAGGAGTTTTTGTAGAAATTGGTCTTGAGCCTAATTCTTCAATTGCAAAAGATTTAGTTGACTTCAATGAAAGAAAAGAAATTTTAGTTAATTTGGAAAATTTTCAAACAAAAACACCAGGACTTTTTGCTGTAGGAGATGTCAAAGCAGGAGAAAAAAAACAAATTATAATTGCTTGTGGAGAGGGAGCCAAAGCAGCATTATATGTTAATGATTATCTTCAAGGAAAATTATGAAAAATTTAACTATCAAAAATATTTTTGCCCAAAAGATATTAGATTCAAGAGGAAATTGGACGGTCAAAGCTAAAGTAATTACTCAAGATGGTTATTTTGAAGGTAGTGTCCCTTCTGGAGCTTCTAAAGGAAAATATGAGGCTAAAACAATTGATGTAGATAAAGCCATAGAGATTATTAACAAAGTTTTTGCTACAAAATTAAAAGGAAAAAAAGTAACTGAGCAAAAAAATATAGATAAATTTTTAAATCCTCAAAAGTTTGGTGCAAATTCTACTCTTGCCGTCTCTTTGGCTGTTTGTAGAGCTGGAGCTAAATCTAAAGGGTTGCCTTTGTATAAATATATTGCCCAAATTTCTGAAAACAAAACTTCTCTGAAATTACCTTTTCCTTGCTTTAATATTATCAATGGAGGAGTTCATGCTGGTAATGAATTGGATTTTCAAGAATTTATGATAGTTTTTAGAGAAAAAAGTTTTTATCAAAATCTCTCTTTAGCAATCAAAATTTATCACGAATTAAAAAAAATTATAAAAGAAAAATTTATTGATTTAGCAATAAATTTGGGAGATGAAGGAGGCTTTGCTCCTCCTATTTTAGCTCCAGAAGAGGCTATTGATTTGATTTTAGAAGCGGGGGAAAAATTAGGTTTGAAAAAAAAGATTAAAATTATAATTGATGTAGCGAGTTCTCAATTTTACAAAAGAGGAAAGTATAAAATGAAAATAGGCTCTTTTACAAAAGAGGAATTAATTAAATATTATTTAGTTTTGATTAAAAAATATCCAATTTTAGGTTTAGAAGATCCTTTTGCTGAAAATGATTGGCAAGGTTGGCAAAAATTTTGTGAAAATCTCAAGGGTCAAAACAAAAAACTTTTAATAATCGGAGATGATTTGTTAGTTACCAACCCAAAAAGGATAAAAAGAGCTAGAGAGAAAAAAGCTTGCAATAGTGCTATTATAAAAATTAATCAAATTGGTAATTTAAGCAAAGCAATTTGTGCTGTAAAATTGGCAAAATCTTTTGGATGGAAAATTGTAGTTTCTCACCGTTCCGGTGAAACTACAGATGATTTTATTTCAGATTTTGCGGTAGGAGTGGGAGCAGACTTTATAAAATCAGGAGCTCCTGCTAGGGGAGAGAGAGTAGTAAAATATAATCGGCTTTTAGAAATTGCTAATCAATTGAATAAAATATGAAAAAGAAAATTCTTTTAGTTGAAGATGATCCCTTTTTGATTGAAATTTACAGCGATAAATTGAGAGTAGAAGGTTTTGAAACAAAAGTTGTTGCTGATGGAGAAAAAGTTTTACCAACACTATTAGAAGATAAATTTGATTTGTTGGTTTTAGATATAGTTTTGCCAGGAAAGTCTGGTTGGGAGGTTTTAAGAGAAATAAATGAATTAAGAGAGAGAAAAGAAAATTTGAGAGAGCTTAAAATTTTAGTCCTTTCCAATTTGAGCCAGAAAAAAGATGTAGACAAAGCTTATAGTTTGGGAGCAAAAAAATATCTTATTAAAGCCCATTTTACTCCCAAAGAAGTAATTCAAGAAATTAAAAAAATTCTTTTATGAAAAAAATTTTATTAATTGTTCTTGACGGTTTAGCAGACAATCCTATACCCCAATTAAAAAACAAAACCCCCTTGGAAGCTGCTAAAACTCCAAATTTAGATTTTTTAGCAAAAAAGGGAATTTGTGGATTAGTAAAACCTTGGGTTCAAAAAGGAAAATTACCTACTTCAGAAGATTGCCATTTAGCTTTATTTGGATATCCTCCTAAAATTTTTAATCCAGGAAGAGGAGTTTTAGAAGTTTTGGGAATTGGAGAAAGAATTTCTCCAGAAGATGTATGTTTGAGAGGCAATTTTGCTACCGTAAAAGAAGATCTCACAATTTTAGATAGAAGAGCTGGAAGAATTGAAAAAACTTTGCCTTTAATTTTAGCTTTAAATAAAATTAATGTAGAAGATGGAAAAGTGATTGTTAAAAAAGCTTTTGGTCATAGAATTGGAATAATTATAAAAGGCAAAGATTTATCTGCCAAAATTACTTCAAATGATCCTAAAAAAGTAGGTGAAAAAGTATTAAAAATTTTACCAAAAGAAAAAAAAGCTAAAAAGACAGTAAAAATATTAAATGAGTTTTTAAATAAAGCGAGAGAAATTTTAAAAAACCATCCTTTAAACAAAAGAAGAGAAAAAATGGGAAAGTTACCTGCTAACTACATTTTAGTAAGAGGAGCTGGCAAATGGAAAAAAATAAAGAGGTTCAAGGAAAAATATGGTTTGAGAGCAGGATTTATAGCTGGCGGGACTCTTTACAAGGGAATTGCTAGATATTTGGGGATGGAAGAAATTAAAGTAGAAGGAGCTAATGGGTTAGTTAACACTAATTTGAAAGAAAAATTTACTCAAGCTCAAAAAAATTTAAAAAAATTTGATTTTATTTTTCTTCATATTAAAGCGACAGATACTTTAGCTGAAGATGGAGATTTTTTAGGAAAGAAGAAATTTATTGAAAAAGTGGACAAAAATATAAAGTTAATTTTAAAATTAGAAAATACTTTAATCGTAGTTACAGGAGATCATGCTACTTGTTGTGATTTAAAAAGACATTGTTTAAATTATACCCCAATTTTAATTTATGAAAAAAATATAAAAGGAGATAAATGCCAAATGTTTTCTGAAAAAGAATGTGCCAAAGGAAAATTGGGAACTTTTCCTCAATTAAAAGTAATGTCTAAAATTTTCTTTTTAAAATCAAAGAAATTTTTATTTGACCAGTTTTATTCACAAATTTAAAAATATCTCAAAAAGTTTTCTTGCCAGACAAGATAGTTTTTGTTAACTAATTCTTTTAAAATCGGGAGTTTAATTTTTTGGCTAATTATTTCAAAAAGATTATTTAAAAGAAGATAACTTGCCCAAATTCCTAAAGCAAAACATCCTCTTTCTATAATCACTACCGGAATTAAAGCTATCCATACCGGAGCAGGAATATTGAAGGCATATAAAAAGGCTACTGAACCAATTGAGTGAGCTAAAAAAGTGCTTCCTAAAGAATTAAAAATTAATCTTTCTTTTTTAAAATAAGCAAAAATAGGAATTAACCAAAAAATAGAGAAAAACCATGCTTTCCTTCCTTCTGGATGTAAAACAAAAAGTAAAATAGCTAATATTGGGACTATTAAAATTAATTTATTCAGAGTTTTATTTTTCTCTAAGCCAAAATATAAAGCACCCAAAGGTAATGTGAAAAATCCAATAATTACTGGTAAAGTGAATTTTCCATGCCAAAGGGCATTAAAAAATTTTATTGAAAATACCACTAACGCTCCCCAGAGGGAATTTAAAAACATTCCACAGGTTGGACCCAAAAACTCAAAAAGAGTAAAAGCTCTTCCTTTTCCTTCTACAATAGGAGAAAGCTGAATTTGAAGAGAAATTATTCCTAAAATAATAAAAAATAAGGTAAATAAAATTTTCTTTTTCATTGAAATTTTTTTACTTTAATTAATTGTAATAATTTACTAAAAAAAATTTTGATTGTCAAGTAAGGAAAATTTTCTTTAAAATTCTATTAACAAAAATTTTTTCTTTTTTTAATTTTTTTAAAATTTCATCAAACAATTTTTTATCTTTGCCTATTTCTTCTAATGGTAAAATACCTCTTTTTTTAATTTTTTTCTCAAAAATTAAATTGGTGATAATAGCTACCATCAATCCCGTTATTTTTTGCATTGAATTTAATTTCTCTCCTTTTTTAGAAAAACTTTTAATTTTCCAAACAATTTTTTGAAAAGTGCTTGAAATTTTTATTTCTCCCAAAGTGAGATTGTCTTCTTTTTTTTCTTGTAATATTTTTTTTATTTGAGGGAGATTTTTCTTTTTTAAAAAACCATAATTTTTTAAAAACTGAAAAAAATAAAAAAAACCTTCAGGCCTTATCAATCTAAATTTAAAATTTTGAATTTTTAAGGGTGATACCAAATATTCCAAATCACTTTGACCAAAATAACTTTCACATTTAATTCCAAAAAATTTTTCTTTTTGATATCCAGAAAAAGGAGGAAACCTCCTTTTTTTACCTGAAATTATTTGCCAACAATCAATTTCATGTTCTAAAATTAGATCTTCAAAACACCACAAAAAAGGAAAGAAAAATTTTTGAGGAGAAAGACTTCCAACCTTAATTTCAATTTCTCTAATTTTGTTTTTTGTGCTTGTTTCCTTTCCCAAAATTAAATTAACCAACCCTGGACAAAAACCACAATTTGGAATGACTAACAACTTTGCTTTTTCTATTTCTTTTTTCTTTTTTTGATAAAAATCCATTTCCAAATCTGCAACATCAATTAAATTCTTTTTGTATTTTAAAGCCAACTTTAATCCTTTTTCTCCTATTTGTCCTGGCAAAGCTCCAATCAAAAGATCAAAATTTTTAATTTTTCTTTCGCTAGTAAAAAAGGCAATTTTTGAGATATTTTTAATTTTCTTTAAATAAAAAGCTACAGCTTTTCCTATTTTTCCTTTTCCTAATATTAAGACTTTGTAATTTTTCATTTTATTTCCCAGATTTTTGGTAAAACTTGGCAAGCAAAATGGATTTTTGGACAATAATATTGGAATTTATGTTTTTTCTTTATTTTTTCATATCTTTTTTCTATTTTTTTGAAATCAACTTTTCTCAAATCAATTTTCTTTGAGCCTGCAATAAAGCAATATTCCCCACAATGATAAGAAGAAATGCAAAATTTAAAGAGAGTAACATAAGGGAAAACTTTTTTTATTCTTTTGAAAATTTTTTTAATAAAATTTTCAAAATCTAAAAAGGAAGCCCCCAAACTAATAATCATTCCTTCTTTTTTTAAAATCTTTTTTACATTCTGGTAAAATCTAACAGAAAAAAGAGAAGAAGAGATATTTTTTTCAAAAGAAAAATTGGTGCAATCTACAATCACTACATCATAAAAATCCTTACATTTTTTCACAAACTCTTCCCCAGGTAAATAATGAATTTTGACTCTTTTGTCTGAAAATGAACCCTGAGAGACAAAACCAAGATATTTTTTTGAAATCTCTATTATTTCTTTGTCAATTTCTACTAAATCTATTTTTTTTACCGGATGTTTTATAACCTCTCTTAATGCTCCTCCGTCTCCTCCACCAATAATTAAAATATTTTCAGGTTGGGGATGAGAAAATAAAATAGGATGGGAGATCATTTCGTGATAAATAAATTCGTCACTTTCTGAAAATTGAACAATATCGTCCACACAAAAGACTCTTCCGTATAAGGGATTATCAAAAATTAAAACTTTTTGAAATTTTGTTTTTCCTTGAAAAATCAATTTTTTTATCAAAAAACCATGTTTGACATTACCTGTTCTTTTGCCTGGAATTTCTTTTTCCCAAAACCACTTAGAGGTAGGCATAAATAGGTTTTTTAAATTTTACTCTTTTTGGTCTTTTAGGTAAATAATCAAAAATATATAAAAGAGCTCCCAATTTTGGAGATTTTTCTATTACCTTTTCATCTATTATTTGACACAAGCGCTTTTTAATTTCTTTATCTTCTTTGTAAAGAGAAATCCAAGGATAATAAATCTTTCTAGCTATTATTTCTTCTATTATTAATCTCTTTTTAGAAAAAAACTCTTGCAAAAATAAAAATCTTTTTCCAATTGATTCATCGCCTACTACTAAAAAACCAACCCCCCCTTTTTTTCCTAATTGGTTTGCCCCAAATCCTACAAATTCTTTTACTCCTTCCTCGGTATAAATAGGATTGGTTAAAAATCCTACAAAATCTCCTTTTAATTTTTTCTTTTTTCTAATATCAATTTTTTTAACTTCAATTTTCAAATTAAATTTTTGGGCCAAAAAATTTATTCCTTCTAAAAGATGTTCATCAACATCAATGACTAAACACTCAATATTGGGCTCAGTAAGGGTTAAGACAAGGGAAATTAAATCGTCATCTCCTACAAATAAAAATTTTTTATAAAAAGGAATTTTTTCCAAAATTTTTCTTACCAAAAATATTGCAGATTCTTGAGAAATAGGCATTTGATCCCATTGAGCTTTTGTTTTAAAATCATAAAATTTTTTAAAAAGCTCCACTACACTTTTTTTCTTTTTAATTTTCACTCCTAATTTTTTTTCAACAATTTTTTTAATCTCTTTTTCTTTTTTTGGTGGAGGAATAAACCTTGAAATTTCCTTTTTTAAAAGTGAAATTTTTCCTGATCTTTCCACTTTTATTATTTTTTTTCTTTTTAAAAATTCCAGAAAAGTCCAAAGATTCCAGTCTTCAGAAAAATTTTCAAGCACAAACTCAGAAATTGATTTTCCAAAAAGAAGAGGTTTTATTTCTCCTAAAAAACCAAAAAAAGTAGGACGCGAATAATTTTGATAAAATTTACGAATTATTTTTTTTGGAGGTTTTATTTTTTCTAATGAAGAAGAGTAATTTTGAGCATCAAGGATAAAAATTGATTCATCAAATTTTACAAATTCTTTATAAATATTTTTTAAATATTCTTCCATTTTTAAAACTATTTAAGCTTTCAATTTTTTATTAGATTTTCTTTATTTTTTTGTCAAGCTTTTAAATTTTGAAAACAAAAAGAAACTTTAATTTTTTTTAAATAAAATTTATAATGAATAAAAACAATGAGAGAAATACCAAAAGCTAAACTAAGATTTGAGATTAAAAAAGAGCTAACAGAAGAAAGCAAGGAAAAATATAAAAGAGAATACGAAGAAACATCTGAAGAGATAAGAGAAATAATACTAAATTTAAATGAGACATCTCCTTCCAAATTAATGAAGAGAGATAAAAAATTTACTAAGTTATATACAAAATTACGTAGAAATCCTTTTTTTGAGGGTTGGAAGAGATTTTTAGAAGAACAGGGTTTGATAGAACCTACAAAAGATAAGGTAATAGGAATTCTAAGAGAAGCAAGAGAAAAAGGAATATCTCGGAAAGAAATTTGTACACATCCACGCTATCAATCAGCTTATAGATTATGGAGAAAATATGCTGAAAAGTGGGGTTTGCCTAAAACCTGGCCAGAACTTGAAGAAAAGGTGTTGGGGATAGAAAGCGAAGAAGAAAAAAAGATAAAAGAAAGCATTTTTAAATTAAGAGAATGGATAAAGACATCAGGAGAAATTACTACAGGTTCTCTCTTTAAAACCAAATATGGCAGATATTATCATATACTTCACCGTAATTTTGGATTGTCATGGAGAGAGATTTTAGTGAAAGTGATAATTGGAAAAGAGGCTCAACAAGATTTTTTAAAAAAATATGGAAAGGTCCTTGAATATACTCAATATATTAATATGGAAAGGTTTGTAGAAAACTTTTTAAAAATAAATTATCCTGAGATTTTTGAAAAGGTAAAAGAACAACACATTGATGAAGAATTAGTAAGATTTTTAAAAGAATGGCGTGAAAAAGGTTTTGAAGAAAATTTTGGTTTAAAAAATGAGAAAAATTTGGAGAATTGAGGTTGCATTAAAAAAAGAAATAAGAGATGTTTTAGGTGAAAAGATAAAAAAAAGAGTAAATGAGGAATTTGGATTTTTAGTTTGGGAAGCAAGAATAACTAAGATTTATTCTATTGAAATGGATTTGAAAAAGAGAGAAATAGAATTTTTGGCAAGAGAGATTTTCTTTGATCCAGTTTTGGAAGAATTTAAAATAAATGGTTTTTTGAAAAGAGATTATGACATTTCTATTGAAATAGGATTTAAAAGAGGAGTAAAAGATAACGAAGGAGATAGAGCAAAAGAGGCAATAAAAGAGGTTTTAAAGAGAAAAGTTGAAGGCAAAGTATATACCTCAAAAAGGTATTTAATAAAAGGAAATTTAGATAAAGAAAAAGCTGAAAAATTAGTCAAGAGATTTTTAGCCAATCCTTTAATTGAAAGATGGCTAATTTTAAAAAAAGGCGAAAAAGAAAAATTTTTAGAAATTCCAAAAGTTAAGATTTCTCATTTGCCAAAAATTAAAAAAATTAATTTGAATGTTTCTGATGATGAACTTTTGGAAATTAGCAAAAACAAAAATTTGGCTTTAAATTTAAAAGAAATAAAAGAGATTAAAGCTCATTTTGAAAAATTAAAAAGAAATCCTACTGATGCAGAAATAGAGGTAATTGCTCAGACTTGGTCAGAGCACTGCAAACACAAAATTTTCAATTCTAAAATTTTTTATCAAGAAAATCAAAAAGAAATTGAGATTAATTCTTTATTTAAAACTTTCATCGTTAAAGCTACTCAAAAATTGAAAAAAAAATGTCCATTTTTAGTCTCTGTTTTTTGGGACAATTCAGGAGTAATAGAGTTTAATAAAGAATGGCTTTTTTGTTTTAAATGTGAAACCCACAATTCTCCTTCTAATGAAGAACCTTACGGAGGAGCCCTAACCGGAATTTTAGGAGTTTATAGAGATATTATGGGAACTGGTAAAGGAGGAGAGTTATTATATGGAACTTTTGGTTTTTGTGTTGGCTCTCCTTTTTATCAAGGAGAACTTTTACCAAAATTTCATCCAAAAACATTACTGGAAGGAGTAAGAAAAGGAGTAGAAGACGGAGGGAATAAATCTGGTGTTCCTACAGTTTATGGTAGAGTATTTTTTGATTCAGGTTATATGGGAAAGCCAGCTATTTTTGTTTTAGCTGGAGGTTTAATTCCCAAAAAAATTAAAGGTAAATTGGGACACAGAAAAGAGATTAAACCTGGAGATTTAATTGTAATGGCAGGAGGAAGAGTGGGAATAGATGGAATTCATGGAGCTACTGAATCTTCTTTAGAAGCTGGAGAATGGATTTCTCCAACTCATGTTCAAATTGGAGACCCCTTTTTACAAAAAAAACTTCACGATTTTTTGATTGAAGCCAGAAATTTAGATTTATTTGATGCGATTACTGATAACGGAGCTGGGGGACTTTCTTGTTCTATAGGAGAAATGGCAAGATTTTCTGGAGGAGCGGAGGTTTGGTTAGAGAAAGTGCCTTTGAAATATTCAGGTTTAGATCCTTGGCAAATTTTATTGTCAGAATCTCAAGAAAGAATGACTTTAGCTGTTTCTCCTAAAAAAATTAAAAAACTTTACCAATTGGCAAAAAAGCATGAGGTTGAAATAAGTGTTATTGGTAAATTTAAAAAATCTGGTAGATTTTACTGTACTTTTGAAGGTAAAATGGTAACAGATCTTAATTTAAATTTTCTCCACGAAGGAGTTCCTCAAATGATTTTGAAAGCTAAATGGAAAGATCCAAAAGAGAGGGGTTTAAAAGAGCCTATCTTAAAGGAGATTAAAAATCATAATTTATTTTTGAGAAAAATGTTAAAAAGACCCAATATTGCTTCAAAAGAATACATTATCAGACAGTTTGATCACGAAGTTCAAGGAAAAACAATTGTTAAACCTTTAGTGGGTAAAAATCTTGATGTATTTTCTGATGCGGTAGTAATTAAACCTCTTTATCATTCAAATGAAGGTTTGGCAATTTCTGCTGGTATTAATCCAAAATATAGCTTAATTGATACTTATTGGATGACAGCTTGCTGTATTGATGAGGCAATAAGAAGGATAATTGCGGTGGGGGGTTCTTTGAGACAGATTGTTTTCAATGATAATTTTTGTTGGCCAAATCCTTTACCTTCAAAAGACAATCCTGATGCTGAATATAAATTAGCCCAATTGGTAAGGGCAAATAAAGCTCTTTATGACTTTACTTTAGCTTTTGGTACTCCTTGTATTTCGGGAAAAGACTCAATGTTTATGGATGGTTGGCTTAGAACAAAAAATGGGAAATTAAAAAGAATTTCAGCCCTGCCTACTCTTCAAATTTCAGCAGTAGGAAAAATAAAAGATATAAGAAAATGTGTCACAATGGAAGTGAAAAAGGCAGGAGATTTGCTTTATATTTTAGGACTTACAAAAGATGAATTGGGAACTTCAGAGTATTATGAGGCGAGGAAAAGAATTGGACTGAATGTGCCAAAAGTTGAGGCAAAATTGGCAAAAAAACTTTATAATGCTTTAGAAAAAGCCATTAAAAAAGGATTGGTGAATTCTTGCCATGGAATTTATAGAGGAGGATTAGCAATAGCTTTAGCTGAAATCTCTTTTGGAGGAGGTTTGGGATTGAGAGTTCATTTAGAAAAAGTGCCAAAAAAAGGTAAATTAGAAATAGAAAAGATTTTATATTCTGAATCTCCAAGTAGATTTTTAGTAACAATTTCTCCCGAAAATAAAGAAAAATTTGAAGAGATCTTAAAGGGGAATGTTTTTTCCCAAATAGGAAAAGTAGTAAATGAAAAAAGGCTGAAGGTTTTTTTCAAAAAAAGATCAATGATTAATGAAGATATTTTTAGATTGAAAAAATCCTGGCAAAGAACCTTTAAGGATTTTTAATTGAGGTATAGTCAAATTTTAATAAAGATATGAAACCTAAGGTTTTAATATTAGAAGGTTTTGGAATAAATTGTGAAAAAGAAACAGAAAGAGCCTTTTTTTTGGCAGGAGCAAAACCAGAAAGAGTTCATCTTACTCAATTGATTAAAAAAGAAAAAAAATTGAAAGATTATCAAATTTTAGTTTTTCCTGGAGGATTTTCTTTTGGTGATGATATTTCTGCAGGAAAAATTTTGGCTTTGAAAATTAAATATAATTTAAAAGAAGAGATTTTAAAGTTTATTGAAAAAGGAAAACTGATAATTGGAATTTGTAATGGATTTCAGGTATTAGTAAAAATGGGAATTTTGCCTTCCACTAAAGAATTTTCTCAAAAGGTAACTTTAGCTCTTAATGATTCTGGAAAATTTATAGATAAATGGGTGTCTTTAAGGATAAATAAAAATTCTCCTTGTGTTTGGACAAAAAACATTGAAAGACTTTATCTACCAATTAGACATTCGCAAGGTAAATTTGTTTTTAAAGACGAAAAAGTAAAAAGAGAAATTTTAAAGAAAAATCAAATTGTTTTACAATATGAAGGAAAAAACCCTAACGGTTCTCAATTGAAAGTAGCTGGTATTTGTGATGAAACTGGAAGGATTTTGGGTTTGATGCCTCATCCTGAAGCTTTTTTGATTTATCAAAATCATCCAAAGTGGTGGCAGTTTAGAGAAAAAAAATACTTTTTAGGTTGGTATATTTTCAAAAATGGGGTAAAATTTGTTAAAAAAGAAATAATATGAAAAATTTTGAAAAGAGATTAAGATCAGAAAAAGTAGAAAATTTAACAGAGAAATCAGACAAACAATTAAAAAAAGAAACTATCCAAAAATTAAAAGAAGCAGTAAAAATTTTGGGAACTACAAGTTCTGCAAGGATAATAAAGAACTGTCCTCAATATTTAAAATATTTTGATAGATTTTATAGACATAAAGTGGAGTGGGGTTATGAAGGATGGGAAGATTTTTTAGCAAAAGAGGGCTTGAGGAAATCACTAAAAGATGAAGCTATTGAGAAACTAACTGAAGCAGTAGAAAAATTTGGGTTGAATTCTTCAAAAATAGAAAAGACAGAATATAGCAAGTATTTAAGAAGAGTTTTTAGAAAAGGGTTAAAATGGCAAGATTTATTGAAAAAAGAAATAATTCCCAGACAAATTAAAAAAGAAATTTTTGAAAAATATAAATTTCATGAAACCATTGCTAGTCTTGATATGGAAAAAATTGTCAAAAAATTTCTTGAAGAAAAATATCCTCAAAGAAAAGAAGAATTTAAAAAACCAAGTCTTCAAGTTTTAAGAAATTGGCAAGAGGAAATTAGAGAAAAATTAAGAAAAGAAAAAGGTTGGCCTTATTAAATTAAAAAAATGAGGAGTAAAAATTTTAAATCAAAAAATCTTGAAGGATTTGTTTCAGTTATTGCTGGTTCAAAATCTGATGAAAAGATTGTAAAAGAGACAATTGAGGTTTTAAAAGAAAACAAAATAAATTTTGAGGTAAAATACATTAGTGCTCATAGAGAGTTAGAAAAGCTTAGAGAATATATCAAAAAAAGCCAAAATTATACTGACATTTACATTTGTATTGCAGGATTATCTTGTGCTTTGCCTGGGGTAGTAGCGGGTTTAACTCAAAAACCAGTAATTGGAGTTCCAATAAATGCTAAATTGGGAGGTTTAGATGCTTTGCTTTCTTGTGTTCAAATGCCAAAAGGAGTGCCAGTAGCTACTGTAGGGATAGACAACGGAAAAAACGCTGCCCTTTTGGCGACAAGAATTTTAAAATTAAAATTAAGGTAAAGGAAAATTCTCGCAGAGCTTTTTGACTTCTCTTTTTACTTGAGGAATGGATTTAGGGTTTGAAATTACCTCATTAATGAAAAAGGCAATTTTTTTCATTTCTTTTTCTTTCATTCCGCGGGTAGTGACTGCAGGTGTCCCTATGCGAATTCCAAAAGGATCAATGGGAGATTGATTCTCTTTTACTCCAGGAATGGTATTTTTATTTATAACAATTCCAGCTTTTTCTAACATCTCTTGGGTAGGTTTTCCAGTAATATTTTTGTTTCTCAAATCAATTAAAATTAAATGATTATCACTTCCACCCGAAATTAAATTAAAATTATACTTTTTCAATTCTTCTGCTAAAGTTTTGGTGTTTTTAATAATTTGTCTAGCATATCTTTTAAATTTTGCACTCATTGCTTCTTTTAAAGCAACACCAATGGCACAAATAGTATGTTCGTGAGGTCCTCCTTGCATTCCTGGAAATACAGTCTTGAAAATTTTCTTTTCCAATTCTCTTTTGCAAAAAATTATTGCTCCTCTGGGACCCCTCAAGGTTTTATGAGTGGTAGTGG
>CAZKFX010000011.1:0-27760 GCA_964552375.1 uncultured Candidatus Saccharibacteria bacterium | reverse complement strand
TGAGCGTTATTGCAGGAGTTATTGCCTTGGTAGCAGGTGGAACCATTGCTTTCTTCTCAGACACCGAAACCAGCAGTGGTAACACCTTTATGGCTGGAAGTATTGATTTGAAGATTGACAATGAATGTTCTTACAATGGACAACAGGTGCAAGATTGTACCTGGTTGGAAGAAAAAGATTTGGAGGAGGGTGATGTTTTCTTTAATTTCACTGATTTGAAACCAGGAGATTATGGAGAAGACACCATCAGCTTGCATGTTCACGACAATGATGCCTGGGGAAGAATTAGATTGGCTAATGTAGAGGATAAAGACAATACTTGTACTGAGCCAGAAAAAGAAGATGAACCTAATTGTGAACAGGATGAAGATGGTGAATTAGACGAAAATATGGAAGTAATGATTTGGTTGGATCAAGGATACACTCCTGGATTTCAAGGTAAAGACGAGGATACTGGTGAGGGAGACAATGTTTGGCAAGAAGGTCATGAACCAGTAATTACCACTACGTTAACCGCAGATTGGACTTATGAGTTGAAGAATATAATTGCACAGGCTTATCAATCAGGTAATTGTGAGGACGAAGATGATTGTCCAGGTCTTACTGAAGATGGTCATTTGAAGGGTAGCATTACCTACTACATTGGCGTTGCTTGGTGTTTTGGAAAATGGGATGAAGATGGAAATTGTGATGGTTCAGATGTTGACAACACTCCTCAGACAGACAGCTTGAGTGGTGACATTATTTTTGAGGTAGAGCAATACAGAAACAATCCAAATCCTTCTTTTGGTGGATAGTAAGGATAAGGTCCCTCTTTAATTGCCGTTGCGGTCCACCTAAATGGACCGCAACGGCAAATCTTAATTAAAATTAAAAAACTATGAAAAGAGTAATTTTGAGTTTAGCCATAATAGGAGCAGTTTTTGCACTTGTGGGAGCTACGGTGGCTTATTTCAAAGATATAGAGACTTCAAGAGGAAATACCCTAAAGGCTGGGAGTTTGGATTTAAAGATTGATCTTCAATGTGAAGATGGAGTTTGTGGTTTTCCCTTAAAGGATTTAAATGATGACAACTTTTTTAATGAGTGCGATATAAAACCTGGGGATTCTGGGGAGGTAACAATAAGTTGGCATGTTTATGACAATTCTGCTTGGGCAAGAGTGAGATTAGCTGATTTTATAGATTATGAATACGGTTGCAATGATGCTGAAAGAGAAGCAGGAGATGAAAGTTGTAAAAGTCCTGGTGAGGGTGAGGGTGAATTAAGTCAATATTTAGTTTTCACTTTTTGGATGGATGAAGGTTCTAAAGAAGGCTGGCAATGTCCAAATAAACTTTATAATGAACCTTGTACCGATGATCCTCAAGAAGGAGATAATGAATTGAATGGCATTGAGGAAATTTTCGCCACTACTACCGCAAAAGACTTGGAGGGAGGAGTAAAACTTCCTTTGGAACTTCAACCTTCTACCACTTATTATTTGGGAATGAAATGGGAGCTTCCGTCTGAAACAGGAAATATTATTCAAGGAGATTCTTTAGTTGGAAAGATAGTGATGGAAATTGTCCAAAGCAGAAACAATCCTAATCCTTGGGAATAAAATTTCTTGGTGTCCCAGTGGCACAAAGAGACCACTGGGACACTTCCAAATTTAGTTTGCCATTGAGGCTAAAAATTGAGCAATGGAAGGAAAGGTTTAAAAGGTAAAAAAGTAAAGAAAATTTATGGAAAAAAGAATCTTAATTAGCTTGAGTATAATTGGTATTGTTTGTACCATTGCAATTGGGCTTACCATTGCTTATTTTGGCGATACCGAAGTATCTAAAGCTAATATTCTTAAAAGCGGAGGTTTTGATTTAAAAATAGACAGTCATTGTTATCAAAACGGAAAAGAATGTATTTGTTCTACAGAAAGTGGAAGGTGTTGTTTTGATGAAAACGGAAACAAAAACTGTGAAGATAATGAAAGAAATTGCACTTGCACTTGGCAAGAGAAAGATTTAAAAGATGAGGTTTTTGTTAATTTTTCTGATTTAAAGCCTGGCGATTGGGGAGAAAATACAATTAGCTTTCATATTAAAGGTAATGAAGGTTGGCTTTGTGCAAATGTAAAGATAACCGAAGATAGCGATAATGGTTGTGTGGAGCCTGAATTAAAGGTAGAGCCAAATTGTGAAACAGATAATGATGGAGAGTTAGATAATTACCTCAAGATTTTTGCTTGGGGAGACAATTGTAATGAAGGAGGAGCCTTTCCTGGTGATAATAAATATCAACCAGGTTGTGACAAAAAATTGATGACAGAGCCAGAAACAATAAAAAATTATGAAGGAGATTTCTCATTGGTTGATAAAACATTTAGTTTTGTTGGAGAGGCAGGAACACCACTTGAGGGCAATAAAACCTATTATATTGGCTTTGCTTGGTGCTTTGGAAAAATGAATATTGAAGATGATGGAACAATCACTTGTGAAAGCGAAGTTTCTCAAAACGAAGCCCAGACAGATAAATTAACCTTGGATGTGACCTTTAAAGCGATTCAGGCAAGAAACAATTCAGATTTTGTTTGTTCTTCAGGAGATAATGAAGAAAAAGAAGAAACAAAAACTTTCAATCCTTCCAAAGATGCTTATATAACTGAATTTCCTAGCAATGTTAATGATGGGGGTAATGATATTCTTGAGGTGCTTTCAGGAGGTATGATGGATGTCTATACCTTAATAGCTTTTGATTTGAGCTCTCTTTCTGGAAAGGATGTTCAGTCTGCTACTTTGCGTTTATATAGACATTGCGAACCCTATATAAAAAATGAATTGGCTGATGGAAGAACTTATGAAGTTTACACGGTTACTGAAGATTGGGATGAAATGACAGTCACTTGGAATAATCAACCTTCTATAGATGGTATTGTCGCCACTGCTACGGTGCCTGTATGTGGAAATTGGATGGAATGGGATGTGACAAAGGATGTTAAAGATTTTGTGAATGGAACAAAGCCCAATTATGGCTGGTTGATTAAAGATGTAGAAAGTCATGCACAGAATTGGCCTGCAAGCTTTTTCAGATCTAAAGAATATTTTGATTCTGATTATATTCCTCAACTTGTAGTTACCTACAAGTGAAAGTCCAAATATGGACTTTGATCTTAAAAAATAGATATGCCAAAGGGAAGAATATTGAAGCTTCTGAAAGTTTCTTATTATTTGTTTTTTGGGTTAATAATAATCTGCGCTGTTTTGCTGATTGTTTCTACTTTTCCTATTCCGGGAAATTTTAAAGTAATGAGTGTTCTTTCAGGTTCAATGGAGCCTGCGATTAAGATGGGTTCTATTGTGGTGGTAAAGCCACAAAGGGATTACAAAATTGGAGATGTGATTACTTTTACTTTTCGTAAAAATGAAATACCTATAACCCATAGAATTTATGACACTGAGGTTGTTGATGGAGAGATTTATTACATTACCAAGGGAGATGCCAACAAAGCACCAGATGAAAAAAGAGTTTCCAAAAAACAAGTGGTTGGAAAGGTATTATTTTCTCTTCCCTATTTGGGATTTTTAGCAGAATTTAGCAAAAAGCCAGTCGGATTTTTACTTTTAATTGTTATTCCTGCAGTAATTATTGTTTATGACGAGACAAAAAAGATTATTGAAGAGGTAAAAAAAAGAAAAAAGAAATTTATAGATATTCATTGAAATACAATAGATATTCGTAGAAACTCATTGAAACTTCTTATGAAAAAGAGATATATTTTGTTGAATGATTTGGAGGTTTATAAATTGTCGAGAGAGTTATCAAAAATTGGTTGGGAAATTTATCAAAATTTAGATTGGCAAATTAAAAAAATAATAGGTGATCAATTTATTGAAGCGACCGATTCTGTGGGAGCTAATATTGCAGAAGGATATGGTAGGTTTCATTATTTAGATAGAATAAAATTTTATTACAATAGCCGAGCCTCTTTAATTGAGTGTAATGAACACTGGATCGAGTTGTTAAAAGAAAGGGGAAAGATAGATAACAAAAAATACAAAGAATTTAAAAAGGTGGCTGAAAATCTATTAATTAAATTAAACAATTTTATTACCTCAACCTACAAGGCAAAAAACAACAACCCACAATAAATTTCAACAAATTTCAATGAGTTTCTATAAATATCAAAAAACAATGAAACAATCTTTAATAAAAATCATTAGTTTATTATTAATCATCGGTCTTAACTGGACCGGACTTTCAGCTATTGGCAAAACTTTAGCTAATTTTAATGATAAAGAAATTTCTTTTGGTAATATTTTTGGGGCTACTTCTTTGGATTTTCAATTAGATTCTCCACGAGACTTTTTCCCTCCAAGTCCTGATGAACCCAACAGACTCATTCGTGAGATAAAAATTATTAACCGAGGAAATTTAAATTTCAAATATCAAATCCGAATAGGAAATTATTCGGGACAGCTTTGTGAAAATTTAAAATTGTCAGCTAATTTAAATAACGGAGAAATTAAATGTGCTACCAGTAGTTTGACCAGTTTTTATTGTGGACCTTTTGAGGTTTCCAATGATATAGAGAATTGGCAGTTTGTTGCTTCTTTTTCTGGGGGAAATCCCCTACCCCAATCTTGTAGATTTAACCTGATTTTTGATGCCTGGCAAAACAATTTTTCTATTTTTTCTGGTGGATTTTTTGACCAAGAAGAGATTGAAAATAAGATAACAAAGCATTATTCGGAAATACTTCCTGAGCTAAGTATTGTAATCAATGAATTTTTGCCAAATCCAGTAGGACCTGATGATGCAAAAAAACCAGGAGGCGAATGGGTGGAGCTTTACAATAAAGGAAGATTTTCAGTGCCTTTAAAGGGATGGTTTTTAATGGATTTACAAGGAAAAAAATTACCAATTCCCAACTCTATCATTCCTCCAGGAGGATTTTTAGTGGTTTATTTAGATGGCAAGTATTCACCAGGATGGTTAAACAATAGTGGTAGAGATGGAGTTAGTCTTTGGGCACCAAGAAATCCACGCATACCTCCTAAACGCTGTTTTGGCGGTTATTGTATAATAGATGCTCATATTTACAGAGGAGTAGGTGTTCTTGAGGGAAAATCTTTTGCCCGGATTCCCGATGGTTCTAAAAATTGGTTCGATCCCATTCCCACTCCTGCCAGTGCTAATAAATTAAGCGTGCAAGAAAAAGCATCCTTACAACCAGAAACCACAGAGTTGAGCCAAGAGCAATTGTTCCAAATGTTTATTGAGCAATTCCCAAAAGAGCCAGTTTTTGAAATCAATGAAAAACCATCTTTAAAAGAACCACTCCTTAAAAATGAACCATCTGAAAATGAATCCATTAATGAAGATGTTTCAACAACCACTGAAGCTTTGATTCAACAATCAAATTCTACTGATAAAGAAAATTTCACAAATAATGCCACCTCTAGCAAAGCAAAAAATACTGAACCAAAAAGTACCGAGGCAAAAAGCACCAAAGCAACAACCGAGACAAAAAGCACTGAACCAAAAAACACCGAGACAGAAAACACAAAAGCAACAACTACCGAGGCAACAAGTACCCAAGATGCTACTTTTGAAGAAGTTTCTTTTAATCCAAAAACCCTTGATTTAGAAATTTCAGACCAAACTACTAGTGAAGATATTTTAGAAACTTCCACAAGTAGTGAAATGAGTATTACCGATCTTCAATCAACTACCACTACTGAGGTTACAATTGCTAAGACTGCTGAGGCTACAACTACCGAGGCTAAAAGTTGTGAGACTACAAGCACTGAGGAAATGATAATTTCTCAAGAGATGATATTTCTTGCAGAGACAACAACTACTCAAGAAGGAGAAAAAACAACTACTCCTACTACAACTGAAAATGAAACTACTACTACCAATAATGAAACTGAAAATATAAACGAAAATGAATTAAACGAAAATGAATTAAACACCAATGAAACTACTACTGAGTCAAATGAGATTAATCAAGATGAAAAAACCAACGATGTTGGCGAAAACACAGATGAAGCAAAAATAGAAGGAATTTTGCCAAAACCCGAACCTCTAAATTCTACCTCAACTAATGAAACCTTCAAAAGCGATAATAACAATGAAAATAGCGAAATTAAAAGTGAAAATGTTGAAAGCTTAACCGAGAGTAATGAAAGTACTGAAAGTAATGAAAAAGCAAAAGAGATAACTAATGAGACAAAAGAAAACAATGAGCTATGAAAAAAGTAATCAAACTGATTTTAATTTTGGGTATTTTAGGAATTTTTTTGTCAAAAAATGTAGTTCAGGCGACTGGTGACTCAAGCCATTTGTTAGTAGAAATTTGGGACAAGGAATCAAAAGAATATATTCCTTTGAAAGGAAAATCCATATTTAATGTTTTAAATTTTTTGCCTGGAGATACAGAAATTGAGAAAATTAGAATTACTAATTATTCAGATAAACCCCAAACAGTAGCTCTAAGAGTAACTAATTTTAACAGAGGATGCAATATCTCCAATGGTAAAGAGTATTGTTTAGCAGATAGATTGATTTTAACCATTACTCAATTGGGTGCTTTTTCTCCTTCATATTCTGGCTCTTTGACTGAATTTTATAATGCTGGAGAGGTAATTCTTTCTGAGGTAAGTGGCAATGGTGGGCAGGTTGAATATAACTTTTCTGTTTATTTTGAAAAGAAAGCTAAATCAAAAGAATATCAGGGAGCGACTACAAATTTTGACCTTATTATTGGCTTTTTAAGTAAAGAAACAGTATCTGAAGAACCAGCCTCTGGGGGCGGAGGTTATATTACTCCTTTACCAGGTGGAGTAGGACAAATTATTATTACTGGACCTCCAGTTCTTACTGCTACCAGTGCAGAAATTTTTTGCGAAACAAGAGATAATGAAGGAAGTTATATTCCCTCTTGGTGTCGGATAATTTACGATACCCAATCACACCCTTTTTTAGTAGAAGGTCCCCCAAATTATGGTTATGCATTTTCAACTGATCCTACGCCTTCTCCAAAAACATCTACTCACGAAATAATTTTGCCAGGTCTTCAGCCAAATACTACTTATTACTACAGAGTAGTTTGCTGGGCTTCTCCCAAAAAAATAACTAAAGAATACACTTTTACTACTTTATCCAAAAAAGAAAAAAAATCTACTTTTCAAAAAAAATCTGCTTTCCCTTCTCAGAAAGAGTTTTTTGAAAAAAAAGAAACCCCCTCATCTTTTTTTAAGAACTCTTTTCCTTCTTTTGAAAGTAAATCTAAAGAGAAGGTTTCTCAAAAATTAGCCAAAATAAAAGAGGAAAAGAAAGAAAAAGTTTTACCAAAGGAGGTTCAACAAAGAAAAAAAGTAAAAACTTCAAAAGGAAGCTTTTCATTAAGAGAAAAATTAAAAGAAAAAGGATTGTTAGCTGAAATACAAGCTAATCTTTTCAATTTAAAGTTAATTTTATTTATAATTTTAATTGCTATAATAACTTTTTTTGTTTCAAGAAAAATTAAAAAAGAAAAGAAGAAAGATTAATTGAGACCCTTGACTTGATTTTAATTATTTCTTATAATTAAAATAATTTTCCCATGGTTTTAGACTTAAACTTTCTAAAAAAGAAATTTGAAGGAAAGAAAAAATATGTAGATCTAATCTTACTTTTACTTTTTCTTTTTGTTTTTTCACTCTCAATATTAGCGATAATAGGAAAAGCTCATTTAAGATTTCCTGGAATAAAAACCCCTTCCCCTATTTCTAAAGTTGTCTCTAAAATTTCAAAAATTCCAGGATTTGTTTTTGAAAAAGAGATAGAAAGATTTTCTGATGAGAAAGATTTTAAAGACTATTTAACAAAAGGAAAAGAAATTTCATCTTTTGGGTTTGGGATTGAATATGCGGAAGTTGCTTTGAGAGCTCCGAGTGGCATAAGGAAAGGAATAACTATAACCTCACCTCTTTCAGGAGAGAAAGTTTTACCTGAAAGAATTTCTGAAACCACCGTTCAGGTTGCTGGTATTGATGAGCCAGATATTGTGAAAACCGATGGAGAAAATATTTATTTTTCTCCAAAAATTAGGTATTACAGAATTTTATCTGCACCTAGAAAAGAGTCTTTTTTCCCGCCTCCATCAAGAAGAGTTAAAATAATTAAAGCTTTTCCTCCAGAAAAATTAGCTTTGGAATCTGAAATTGAAAAAGCGGGAGATTTGCTTTTGTTAAGAGATAAAAAAATTTTGGTTGTCTTTTCTCAAAAAGAAATTTTAGGTTATGATGTCTCTGATCCTAAAAATCCCAAAAAGAAATGGGAGATAGAGTTAAAAGAAAATACTTCATATTTAACAGCAAGGTTATATAAAGATAAAATTTATCTGGTTTCAAAACAGAGAATTAATGAATACCACCCTTGTCCTATTAGACCTCTTTCCATTGGAGGTTCTTTATTAGAAATTAAATGTAATGAAATTTATCATCCAGTAAAACCCTTGCCCGTAGATGCTCTCTTTTTAGCAATGGTAATAGATCCACAAACTGGAAATGTTGAAAAAAAGACTTCTTTTGTGGGTAGTTCTTGGCAATCTATAGTCTATATGTCAGAAAATTCTCTTTATATTACCTACCCCTCAATTGAGAGCTTTAGCAATTTTATAATAGACTTTTTCACCAAAGAATGTAGAGACCTTTTCCCTTCAGAAATATTAGAAAAACTCAAAAGATTAAAAGGATATGATATAAGTGAGACAGCAAAATTTGTTGAAATTCAAGCGATATTTGAAAAATATCAAAGATCTCTTTCTCGCGAAGAGGAAATAAAAATTGAAAACGAAATTGAAAACAGAGGAAAAAGATACTTTAAAGAACATTTAAGAGAGTTAGAAAAAACATTGATTTTAAAAATTGATTTAAAAAGCTTTAAGGTTTCAGCCCAAGGAAAAGTGCCAGGAACTCCTTTAAATCAATTTTCTTTAGATGAATACAAAAATAATTTAAGAATTGCTACAACTGTTGGTAAAATCTTTCCTTTTGGTTTTGGTGGTTCGGTAGAGACAGCTAATGATGTTTATGTATTAGATAAACATCTAAAAATAATAGGTAAAATACAAAATTTAGGTTTAACAGAAAGGATTTATTCTGTGAGATTTATTGAAGATAAAGGATATGTTGTTACTTTTAGAAAGATTGATCCCTTTTTCGTGATAGATTTGTCTCAACCTCAAAATCCAAAATTAAAGGGCCAATTGAAAATCCCCGGTTATTCTTCTTATTTACATCCAATTACCAAAGATAAAATTTTAGGTATCGGAAAAGAAGGTGCTAATGTAAAAATTTCTCTCTTTGATGTTTCTAATCCTGAATTTCCTCAAGAGTTAGATAAATACATTTTAAAAGAATATTGGTCAGATGTTTTAAAAACCCACCATGCCTTCTTGTTAGATAAAAAGCATCAAATATTTTTCTTGCCAGGAGCAAGCAATGCTTTTGTCTTCTCTTTTAAAGGAGACAAATTAAAATTAGAAAAAGTAATTTCTGGTATTTTGCCAAAAAGAGCGATTTATTTAGATGATTATTTATACATTATTGGTGAAAGAAAAATAGTTGTTGTTGACGAAATCAATTGGGAGAAAGTTAATGAATTAGAGCTTACTGATTTTTATTCTCCTCGGTAGGATAATTTAAAAGTAAAAAAGAATAAAACCCTAATTTTCTTAATTTAAGGTTGAAAAAATAACCTTCTTTTTCATTTGGATGGAAAATCCCAATGGGTTTGTGTTTGAATTTTTTTAATTTTTTAAAAATTTTTCTTTTCACGCTTTTTAAAAGTTCTTCATTTTCTTTTTTTGTCAAATCCAAAATTAAAAATTCCTCTTTTAAATTTTTAAATCTTTCTAAAAACTCTTTAAAATCAATTTTTAATTTTCTTTCAGGTATTTTGTTTAAAATTTCAACCCTTTTGCAAAAACTACATATTTTTTCAAAAGAAGTAGTAATTTCTTTACATTTTTGACAAATTTCTATTTTCTCTCTTTTTTTGTATTTTGGATGAGTTAAAAAAAGAGGAATTAGTTTTTTGTTAAATACAGAAAAAAGCTGTGATTTTATATATTTGTTTTCTTTTTGAAGGTCTTCTAATAGTCCTTTTAGTTTTTTGGCTGGAGTTAATTCTTGATGGGGGCAATTTTCTTTTTCTATAGGTAATTTTTCAAGGTTTACATAAGTAACAATGTCTTTTTCTGGAGTGGTGCATAAAGGCTTTATCTTTTTTGCCTGCCCTGGTAAAATGGGCTTTAAAACAGGTCTTAATTTTGTTATTGATTCAAAATCTCCTTGAAAGAAGAGATTGAGCATTACAGATAAAATATCATCTAAGTGGTGTCCTGTTGCCAAAACATTGATTTTTAATTTTTTGGCAATTTTTGAAAACAAATATCTTTTTACTACCCCACAAACACTACAAATTTTATTTTTAAATCTGGTAAAGACAAATTCATCAATTGAAAACCCTTCTTCTTTTTTGAGCTCATATAAAAACAAAGGGGTATCGTATTTTTCACAAATTTCTTTAACAGTTTTTTGGTTGGTATCAGAGAAATATCCTATCCCCAAATTTATATGAATAGCTGTTAAATTTAAATCAGGACAAAGCTTTTTTAAAACAACTAACAAAGTAGTGCTATCTTTTCCGCCAGAAACACAAACCCCAACCTTATCTTTGGGACTAAACATTCTATATTTTTCTATTGTCTTTTTAATCCTCCTTTCAAAAAAATCACAAAAACATTCCTTGCAAACCTTTATTTTTTGCAAGGACAATTCAACCTCTGCTTCTCTTTTTTTACACAATTTACATTTTAATTTTTCCATAAATTTTTTTATTTTATTTTTTCTTCAAGGAAGTCTTTTACTAATTTTTTAGCGGTTTTATCATTTTTTATCCAATGCAACCTTCTTTCTTTTTTTAACCATTTTAATTGTTCTTTAGCATAATCTTGAATTGATTTTATTGATTTTTCTATCATTTCTTTTTTTGTTATCTTTTTTTGTAAATATTGAGAAATAATTTTGTAGTGAAGTCCAAATTCTTCAATTCTTTTAAAAGAAAGAGAACTTTCTTTTAATTTTTTTACCTCTTTGATTAAACCCTTTTTTAGCCATTTTAAAAATCTCTTTTCAATTCTTTTTTTTAATTCATTTTTTTCAACATCTCTTGCAATAAACAATACAGGATAAGGGAGAGGATTTTCTCTTTGTGGGGGTACTCTTCCCAATTTTTTTACAATTTCAATGGCTCTAATTAATCTCCTTTTGTTTTCTTTTTCAATAGTCTTTGCTCTTTGGGGATCTAACTTTTTTAGCATTTCAAAAAGTTCTTTTGTGTCTTTCTTTTCTAACTCTTTTCTTAATTTCCAATTTGGAGGGACTTCAGGCAACGAAATTCCATCAATGACCGCCTTAATGTAAAAATAGGTTCCGCCACAAAAAATGGGAATTTTATTTTTTTTAAAAATTTTTTCTAAAATTTTTAAAGCCAATTTTCTATATTGAAAAACCGTAAATTTTCTTTTTGGGCTCGCAACATCTAAAAGATAATGAGGAATTTTCTCTCTTTCTTTTTGAGATACTTTATCTGTCCCAATATCTAATCCTTTGTAAACCTGACGAGAATCGGCACAAATAATTTCTGCCCCCTCAATTTTAAATTTTTTCTTTATCCTCTCTTGAGAAAGCCAATGGGCTAATTTTATTGCTAATTTTGATTTACCAGAAGCGGTTGGTCCCAAAATTACAATTATTTTTTTCATTTTTCAATTTCCAAAAATTTACCCTCTAATCCAAAAGGAGTGATTTTTTTTACTTTTACCCTTACAAATTTTCCTAAAACATCCTCGTTTGAAGAAAATTTAATTGTTTGAAAGTGTCTTGTTTTTCCAAGATAAAAATCTTTTCTTTTTTCATGAACCAAAACCCTTACTACTTTATTTAAAAATTTTTTATTAAATTTTAGGGCAGTTTTTTCTAAAATTTGAGTGAGTTCTTTTTGTCTCTTTTCTTTTTCTATTGGAGGGACATCGTCTTTAAAATTGAAAGCTAAGGTTTGGGGTCTGGGAGAGTATTTTGCAATATAAGCCATAAAAAAACCTATTTGTTTGAATAATTTTTTTGTATTTTCAAAATGGTGTCTTTTTTCTCCTGGAAAACCCACTATTACATCAGTGGAAATAGCAACCTCCTTTTCTAAATGTTTTCTATATTTTTTGAAAGCCTTTCTAATTTTTTTTACCAATTCTTTATATTGAGAAACAGTATATTTTCTGTTCATTTTTTTTAAGATTTCATCATCTCCTGATTGGACAGGAAGATTTAAATAAGGAGTTACCTTTGAAAGGATGGCTATTTTTTTGACAAGCTCTAAAGAAAAATTAGTTGGATTAGGAGAGGTAAATCTAATCCAAAAATTCCCTTTAATTTCATTTATCATTTCTAACAAAACCCCAAAGTCAACTTTAGAATCTGAAGGAGAAATATAATCTGCGACATTCTGCCCCAAAAGCCAAATTTCCTTAAATTTTTTTTCGACTAAATTTTTTGCTTCATTTAAAATTTCTTTATGGTCTCTACAAACCAAAGGTCCTCTGACAAATGGCACTACACAGTAAGAACAAAAATTACTACATCCATTAGAAATGGGCACAAAAGCAGAAAAATTATTAGAATACTTTGGTTCAATTTTCAAATATGCACAACCCAATTTCTCATTTTCAATTTCAAAAGTTTCTTTTGAGAGGATTTTTCCCCAATAAGGAAGGGCTTTAATATCTAAAACAAAATCAAATTTTTTTAAAAAATTTTTTTTGTCTTTTTCCAAAATACAACCAGTTAGGATAGTTTTTAGATTTGGTTTTTTTTCTTTTAATTTTTTTAACTTTTCAGCCAATCCATAAATTCTATCTACCGCAGATTGCCTTATAGAACACATATTTACCACTATTAAATCAGCATCTTCAAATCTTTCAGCCTTTTTATAATTCATTTTTTCCAAAACACTAGCAACTCTCTCTGAATCACTTTTTTGCATTTGACAGCCAAATGTAAAGATAAAATATTTCATAAATTAAAATTTCTTTCTTTATTTAAAGAAAGAAAAACTAAAACGATTTTAAGAGAAAAGTTAGAAAATTTCTCCTAAATCTAAAGACGGCTCTCCCTCAAAATAAGGAGGAGAAATTTTTAAATCCTCACTATTAAGTTTAGTTTTCACTAAAGGAATAATATTTTCATTTTCTTTCTCAAAAATAGGCCCTAGCTCTATTTGAGGCTCTTCTTTAAATCTTAAAGTGCCAATTTCTAATTCTTCTGGGCTAAATTTTGGAGGAGGGGTTTTTGTCACCCAAACTATCATTCCTATTAACACCACTATCAAAATTATTAATACTAAAATTATAGTTTTTGAACCCATTTTTAGTTGATTTTTTACAAACCCACTGTTTGATAAATCAATTTTTGTAATTGTTTGAAATTGGTAATAATTTTTTCTTTAATTTGGCAGTATTTCTTTTTTTCCAAACTGCAATTGTAATGAGAAACCTCAGTTTTACAAGTAAATATCCTTTCAGAAGTTTGTCGGCAAGCTTCAATTAATTTATCCATGGTTTCTTTAAAATCTTCTCTTTGGTCTTTAATTTCATTTAATTTTTGTTCAATCTCTTTCGTTTCATATCCTTTATCTTTTATTTTTTTAATAATACTTTCTGCCCTTTTTATTTTCTCATCAAGGATTTCCAAGTTTTTGTCTTTGTGCAAATTTCTTGCTTCATTTAATAAATTAATAAAGTAAAACCTGTAGGTTTCTCCTGCCTTTTTCAATTTATCTTTTGCTTTTTTTTCATATCCTTTCAATTGTTTTTGAGCCTCTCTTCTGAATTTTTTCACATCTCCTTTCAATTTTTCAATATTAGCTTCTATTTTTTCTTTATTGTTTTCATTTAGAGCTCCCTTTAAATCTTCCCAATGGATTAAAAAATCGTTTTTTATTTTTTTCATTTCGTTGACATCTTTTCCAATTTCCTCGCCAAATTCAATTAAGGTTTCCATTGCTATTCTATATCTTTCAATAGTCACAAAAAAGTATTTTTGGACTATTTGTGACCAATCAATTTTAGCTTCAGCTTTTACTATTGCTACTAAAAATAGACAAAAAAGTAGAAGAATTAAAAATTTTTTCCACATTTTCTTCATAAAAAAATAAAAAAATATTTCTTTTTTGGTTTAAATTAAGATAACCTTTTTCTTTAATTTTACATTTCTTAAAAATTTTTGTCAAATTTCCAATTTTTCCATTGCTTTTTCAAAATCTCTTTTTCTTTTTCCTTTTTCAATCAAACCTTGTAAAAATTCTTTCATTTCTTTTTCATCTGAAATGTTCTCAATTTCTTTTTTTCTTTCCGGAGCTAAAATTTCCAAAACCTTTTTTCTTTGAGAAAGAGTCATTTCAGGAACAAGAATCTCTCTTTCTATAATCTTTCTTTCTAAAATTTCTCTTTCAGTTTTTGTTTTTCTTAAAAATTCCAAAATTTCATTGAATACACCTTTTGGGTTTAAGAAAGAGTAATTAAAAATTCTTTTAAGCTTGTTTTCCAATTGCTTTTTTGCCTCATTTTCTCCTAAAATTTCAAAAGTTAAATAACATTGTGCTAAACCCGCTAAATCTTCATAAAAAAATCTTTTTGACTTTTGATTTTTAAAAATTTCCTTCATTTGAGAAATTCCATATTTTCTTTGAAGCTCAGTAAGTTTTCCTAAAACTCCTGAAACTCTTGCTTTGGTTTCTTTTTTTAATAGTAAATTCAAAATTGAAGAATATTTCTGGAGAGAAAGAGAATTTAAAAAGCCATTTAAATGTATTGCGCTTTTAAAGAGAGTTTCTCTAAATTCTTCTATTTCTTTTGGTATTTCTTTTTCTAAATTTTCAAATTTTGTTTCTTTTGTTAATTTTTCAAAAAAATCGAAATTGTCTAAATATTCTGAACAATCAAAACAAAAGAGACAATATAAAGAAGAAAAAGTTTCTATTTCTTTGCCTTTTTCCTTTTCTATTCTTGTTCTTGGGTCTAAAAAATTAATCTTAACACTGAATTTTTTATCTTTAACTTCTCCTTCGCTAAATTCTTTCTTTTTTCTTAAAAAGATAATCTCTTTAGAGAGCTCTGAAAGTTTACTTTTTTTAAATATTTCATCTATTTCAGAAAAATTTTCTAATAATCTTTCAAAATCTTCTTTTTTCAGGTTGTTTTTTTCCAAAAAATCTTTCAAATTCTCTTTTTCCAAGAGAATTTCTTGAGAATTTTTTTTCCAAATTATTTTTCTTTCTAATTTTGGTTTTTCAGTTTCTATTTTTTTAAATTTTGGTTTTTCTCTATTTTTCATTTTTTATGATAAAGGCATTTTTCTTTCTAAATTTAAAAGATATTTTTTCATATTTTGACCAAAAATATAACCTCCCAAATTCCTTTTTCCAACTACTCGGTGACAAGGAATGATAAGGGGAAGAGGATTTTTTGATATTGCTTTGGCTACCGCTCTTTGGGCTTTGGGTTTTGAAATTTTTTTTGCAATTTCCTGATAGGTTTTTGTTTTTCCATAGGGAATTTTTTCTACTTCTTTTAGTACTCTTTTTTGAAAGGGAGTCAATTTTGATAAGTCAAAATTAAAATTTATTTTGGGGAGAATTTTTAAAATTGGTTTTAATTCCAAAAGGGCTTTTTTCCTATGTCCAATTTCTACTTCCTTTTCAAAACTCAATTGGGCTAAGGTTTTTTTATATTCAGGTAGATAAAACAAAACCCTGAAAGGATATCCTTTTTCTAATTTTCCTTTTGGCTTTTCTAAAATTTTTCCAAAAAGCTCCCCCTCACTCAAAAATAAAGAGACCTTTTCTTTATAAGGTAAAGCCAAACACAAAACAACTTTTAATTTTGCTTTTCTTTTTTCAAAAGGTATTCCTTTTAGCCTTTTTAAAGTAAACTCTATCAATTCTTCATCTTTTGCTTCATAACCCAACCATCTTCTTGATTTTACTCCAGGTTCTCCGTTTAAGGCTTCAATTTCTAATCCCCCATCTTCAGCTAAAGTGGGCAGTTTTGTCAATTTTCCATAAAATGTAGCTTTTAAAATGGCATTCTCTTTAAAGGTTTTGCCTTCTTCTTTTACTTTTTCTTTTATCCCTAATTCTTTTAGAGTGAGTATTTTCAGAGGAGAATTTTTCAAAAGCAATTTATATTCTTTTATTTTTCCCGGATTAAAAGTAGCAATTACTAACTTTTCCATTTTGAGATTTCGTTAGCAATTTTAATAATTTTAAAAAATGAATTAAAATTCCAACTGGCTCTACCTATTAAAAGTCCATCAATGAAATCTTGTGAAAGAAGTTCTTTAGCATTTTCTGGGTTTGAACTACCTCCATAAAGAACCTTTACCTTAAATCCTTTTTTTAAGAAAATTTCTTTTATAAAATTGTGGGCTAACTTAATATCTTCTATTTTTGCAGGTTTTGGTTTTTTCCCTCTCAATTTCGCAAATCCACTTATAGCATAAATGGGTTCGTAAGCAATTAAAAATTTAGAATCTTTTTTTAAGGCAGGAAAAATTCCCTTTTCAATTTGTTTTTTTAAGACTTCTTTTGTTTTTCCTTTTTCTTTTTCTTCAATGTCTTCTCCAATACAAATTATTGGAAAAAGTTTTTCTTTAAAAGCAGATTTCAATTTTAGAGCCACCTTTTCGTCAGAGACACCAAAGTAAAATCTTGTCTCAGAATGTCCAATTAAAACTTCTTTTATTTTTGCTTTTTTTAAATCTTTAGCAGAAGGTTGAGCTCCAGTGAAAGATCCATCTTCTTCCCAATGGATATCTTGGGCTCCAATTTTTACTCTTTTTGCCTTTTTTGAAAGTTCTCTTAAAACCCAAAAATGACAAAAAATACTTACCTTTGTGTTTTTTATGTCTTTTAATTTCTCTTCTAATTTCTCAATGAATTTTTCAGCCTTTTTGAGATTTCTTAATTCTTTATTAAATTTCCAATTTCCGCCTATAATTTTCATTTTACTTTTAAAAATATATCTTGACTTTTATGCAAAAGAGGAGAAAAATTTTCTTTTCTTACCCTTTCATTTAATACCTTTCCCACAGCCAAAAAGTGATCTCCAAATTCTTCCATTTTGATTAGTTGGCATTCAAAACTTATAGGACACTCTTTAATAGTAGGTGGCAAAACAAATTTTGATTTTTCTTTAGTTAAATTGGCCAATTTAAATTTGTCTTTTTCTCTTCCACAATAACTTCCACAGATTTTGGCACACTCTAAAAGATTTTCATCACAAATATTAAAAGTAAATTCTTTTCTTTCATTTAAAATTTCAAAAGTATATCTTTTTGGAGAAATAGAAAAAGCCAAATATTTTGGCTCAAAACTTAAAGGCATCACAAAACTTGCTGTCATTACATTATCTCTTTTTTGTTTGTTAGAAAAAGTGGCAATTAAGGCGACTACCCTGGGAAAGATTTGTTGAGAAATTTTCATGTTTTTATCTTAATTTTTTTAAAAAGAAGACGGCTTTTTTATTCCCCACCCGCCGTCTTCTTTTATATCATTCTATATCCTTTTTTACAAAAAATCAACCCTCTAAAAACTTGAATGATTAAAACCTAAAATTTCTCTGGGGTCTGTAATTTTTCCTGTAAGGCAAGAAGCTGCTACCGTTTGAGGAGAAGCTAAAAATATTAAGGCATTTTTGCTTCCCATTCTCCCTTTAAAATTTCTATTTGTGGTAGAAATACAAATATCGCCATCTTTTGTTCTTCCAAAGGTATCTTTTGGACCTCCACAACAAGCCCCACAGGTTGGTTCAAGCGACAATTTTACTCCTGCATCTACTAATATTTCGTATATACTCTTTGTGCCTATTTTGGTTCTGATTATTCCATCTATTACCTTTCTTGTCGCCGGGACTGCAAACAAATTTACTTTTACCTTTTTTCCTTTTAAAATATTTGCCACTCTGATAAAATCAGATAATTTTCCTCCAGTACAAGAACCGACATACCCCATAGTGATTTTTTGATTTTTTAATTCTTTAGCCAAAACTCCATTGTCTGGAGTATGGGGTTTAGCAACCATTGGCTCTATTTCTTTTACATTATATTCTAATTTTTTAGAATAAAAAGCATCTTTATCAGGACTTATAATTTCAAATTCCTCATTTGGATGAATTTTTTTTAAATATTCAATAACCTTTTGATTGGGTTTCATAATTCCGTTTTTGGCTCCTGCCTCTACGACCATATTACAAATTGTCATTCTTTCTTCCACATCCATTTCTTCTATAGTTTTTCCTTCAAACTCCATTGCCATATAAGTGGCTCCATCAAATTTTATATCACTTAAAATCTTCAAAATTATGTCTTTTGCAGTAAGATAATCTGGCATTTTGCCATCAATTTTAACCAAAATACTTTCAGGAACTTTTAACAAAATTTTCCCTGTAGCCATAACAAAGGCAGCATCAGTATTACCGACTCCAGTAGCAAAAGCTCCAAAAGCCCCAGCTGTAACCGTGTGGGAATCTGTACCAATAATTACTTTCCCTGGTTTGATATGTCCTTCTTGAGCCAAGGTAATATGGCACACGCCTTTATAATTTTCACTTCCAGGATTGTAAAAATATTTTATTTTTTGTTCTTTACAAAATTTTCTTATTAAATCTATGTTTTGGTTTGCTTTTAAATCGGTTGTATAAATAAAATGATCAGGAGTAACTACTATTTTTTCTCTATCCCAGACCTTTGCTTTTTTACCCATTTCTTTGTGAAAAATTCCAATAACTCCTGGTGCACAGGGATCATGAGTCATTAATATATCCACTTTTGCCCATATAAAATCTCCAGGTTTTACCTCTTTTTTGTTTCCTGCTCTAGCTAAAATTTTTTCTGTGAGAGTCATCCCCATAATATTAAAAAAAACTAAATTTTACCAATGCTTTTTGCGTAATTGAAAATTCCCCCTTTTTCAAAAATCTCTAAAATTTCTTTTGGGATAGGCTTTAGGCAAGAAATTTTTTTGGCTTTTTTATCTAAAATTATATTTTGAGAAAGGTCAACCTTAATTTCGTCTCCGGTTTTTAATTTATCACAGATTCTTTCTTTTGTTTCCAAAAGCAACAAACTGCCACTATTAAGGCAATTTCTATAAAAAATTCTAGCAAAAGACTCAGCAATAATTAATTTTACACCAGCAGATTCCAAAGATTTTACAGCATGTTCTCTAGAAGAGCCACAACCAAAGTTTTTCCCTGCAACAATGATTGAGTAAGGAGTTTTTCCTGTTTTTTCATTTACAAATTTTGGATATTCATCAGAAAGCCCTGACATGGCATAATATCCTAACTTTTTAAAATCTTCAGGGTCTTCAGGGTTAAATTTTAGATATTCTCCCATTAAAATATGATCAGTAGTAATATTGTCTTTTAAGACATAAATTTTTCCAGAGAAACTTTTTTTGATCATAAAAAAATTTAACAACAAAAATTAACCCTCTTCTTTTAATTCAATCTCTTTTAATTTTTGAGGATTTTTTAGGTAAGTTAGAAGTTCTTGTTTGATGTTTTTGAAGACTTCATCAAACTCACCTCGTTTCCCTTTTCCCTTTAAAGGATTTACATGACTTAAGATATCTTTTCTTATGAAAGGATGAATAGGAATTTCCTTTTCTTTCATTTTGTTAATTAAATCTGTAACAATATTATCAATTTCTAAAATAACCTCACCTCTTTTTTCTCTTACTTTTTTTGCCTCTTTAAGAGGAAGATCCAAATAATTATCACACTTTGAAATTATTGGTTCAAAAGCACTTCCATGAAATCTTTCTGCTTTTTGGTAAGCAAAACCCAAAGTAATAAAGTAAGGAAGTTCAACAGATTCTTCTACTTCGCTATCACTTTCTTTCAAATCAGGCTTTTCTTCCAAAAGATAAGAATATAGATTGTAGGCAACATAAGCTTTTTCTCTAATATTGGGTTGCTTTTCAATATTCAAATTTATCATTTTTGTCCCCAAATGAGGTGGGACAATTACTGATAAAAACTCATTCATTCCTAATGCTTCTCCTGCCAAAAAGCGATGTTGCCCATCAATAATTATATATTTGTCATTTTCAGGATATACTACTAAAGGAACCAAAAATCCCAATCTCTCAATAGACAAAGAAAGCATCCTTACATGTGCTTTGCTTGGCTTTCTTTGAAAACGGGCTACTTCTAACTTTTCTCTTGGTAAAACAGCAACCTTAAGGGTTTCATTAATTATGGGGTCAGTAATTTCTAATATTTTACTTTTTTCTTCTTTTTTGCGCGTCATAATTTTATTATTTTATACACAAAGAAAAAAATTTGCAAACATGAAAATTTAAATATTTTTTAGTTCCTGATAAATTTTTTCTAAAGACAAATTATACTCTATCAAACCTTTTTCAATTTTGTCCATTTCCTCTGTTAAATTTTTTGTTCTTTCTTCATTAACCAAATAAAACCAATTTTTATGAATAACACTTAACACCCTTTTTCCTAAAGCGGTAGGAAATATTTTAGCCTTCCTTTCTTCAATATATTTTCTTAAAAATAATTTTTCTATAATTACAGAATATGTAGATGGACGTCCAATACCTTTTTCTTTCATCTTTTTTATTACATCTGCCTGGGTATATAAATTTTCCTGTGGTACAAAAAAGACCCTTAAAGAAATTTCTTTTTCTCCTTGAGGAAGTGGTTTTTTTATTTTTAAATTTCTGTAAAGCTGGAAAGCCTTTCCTTTTGCTTTAATAATTCTTTCTTCAATTTTCTCTTTATCTTCATATTTTATTTTGTAAACCTCTGTTTCTGTCTCAATTTCTTTTGCTTGAGAAGCCATAAATCTTTTAAAAATGAGATCATAAAGAAGAAAGTGTTCTCTCTTTATACCCTCTAAAGAAACTATATTCTCATAAATCATTCTCTGTAAAGTAAATTTATCCCAAGATTTTGTTGGTCTTATACATTCATGTGCTCCTTCCTTTTTACTCCAATCACGGGGAGAAAACTCTTCTTTTAAATAATCTTTAGCAATTTTTTGCCCCATTTTACTTACAGAAAAAGAATCCGTGCGATGATAAGTAATTAACCCTTTCTCAAAAAGTTCTTGGGCTAACTTCATGCATTTAGAAGCAGAAAATCCAAGGATACGATAAGCATCTTTGAGAAGTTCATCAGTAGAATAAGGAGGAAGGGGTGGCTTTTTTCCTCTTTTTTTCTCTACTAATTCTATCTTTATTTTAATTCTTTTTTTATTAATGTTTTCAAAAGCTAAATCCAATTCTTTGTTGTAAGCAATTTTTTTCTTTTGGCGAAATTTTTTTTCTTGTTCTACAATCCAAAAAAGAACTGGGGTTTGTACTCTTCCTGCAGAGATATTTTTGTTTTTAAAAATTTTTTGTAATCTTTGAGAAAGTTCAAAACCGATCCATCTATCTTCAATTCTTCTTACAATTTGAGCTTTTACTAAATTTTCATTGATTGTGCGTAAATTATTAAGTGCCTCTTTTATTGCCCAAGGAGTAACTTCGTGAAATTCTGCTCTTTTTATTTTTGCAATTCCCCTCAAAAGATTAGCAATATCCCAAGCAATTTTTTCTCCTTCAGCGTCGGGATCTGTTCCTACAATAGCTAAATCTACTTGATAAGCGATTTTGCGTAAAGCCTCTATTCTTTCTTTTGCATCATCAATATCTTCTTTTTTACACCAAGGACAAATTGAACTTTCAATAGTGAATTGATAAAGACAAGAGCGACATTTTTTTATAGAAGCATAAATGGGAATAAATTTATGATTTTCTACTCTTACTCCCCATAGTGCTTCATCAGTAACTAAATCTAACAAATGTCCCAAACAAGCAGTAATTAAAAGCAAATATTTTTCGCTCATTACCTCATATATTAAGAGAGGTTCAACCAATTTCACGCTTGGTTTGCCAAAAAAACGAGCAATTTGTTTTGCTTTTGTGGGGCTTTCTACAACAAAAAGGGCGGTAGTAATGAGATCTTTTTTTCCTTCTTTCTTGCGAGAATCATCTATTTCTTTGTTAAGGAGAGAAAAATCAATTATTTGTGGCGATTTAAAAGCTAAATCATAATATTGAGCTTTTTTAATAAAAGCTTTAATTATATCTTTGTCTTTTTCAATTAAAAAAGAAGCTCCTTTTGTCAGCCCGTGATTTGTCAGCCTTGAAGAACGTCCAGATCCTTGCAAATATACTTTTATATCAGGGAAAATTATCTCTTTTTTTCTAACTATGATATCTTCAACCAATTCCGTCTTTTTAAGTATATTTTTTAGCTCTTCAAGTTTTTCTGGATATTTATCAATATTGGAAAGTAAAGGAAGAAATTTTTTTATCTGAGGATTATCTTTTAAAATTAAAGCTAAGATTTTTAATATTTTGGAAGATACATTTTCCCATTTTATACGAAAAACTGGTGCTCCACAAAAAATAGTAAATCTTATTTTATAGGGAAGATCAAGCCCCCTTATTAAGGCTCCATAATGAAAGGCTGTTCCTACCAGATAATCAATTTCTCCTTTGGCAAAAAGTTCATAATGGTTTGTTTTTTTAGAAGTTACAATCCCTATTTTGAATTTTTCTTTTAAGCTTTCATATATATTTTCTGCCTGAGAAATGCTTTCTGCATAAATGATTCCTCCCTTACCCATTTTTTTGAGAATATTTTTAATCTCCTCTATATAATCAGAAGATAAAATAGCTATATCTTCAATATTTCTTAAAGAGAAAAAAGACAATCCCACATCAAAATTTAAAAGTTTGCGAAAAAGCAAAGAAGATTTGCCCTTTTTTGCTGTAGCTGTAGAGACAACCAAAATTCCTTTCTTTTGTGGTATTTTCCAGTTATTTTTTATCTTTTTGAATCCTAAAAGAGTAATTACTTTTTCTACATTTTTGGAAGTTTTTAATATGGCATCTACATCATCAACAAAGATAAAGTCAAATTTTTTCTCTTTTATCTGAGAAAAATTTTTAGCTAAAAATTGGGTAGTGGTAATGAGAATATCAAAATTATCTTTTTCCAGTTTTTCTTTAAATTTTTCCTTTTCTTCCTTTTTCATCTGGGCAGAGTAAGAAATAATTACAATCTCTTTTAAAGAGTTATTCAAATTTTCCAATTTTTTATAAAATTGCTCTAAATTTTTATGGCACTGCTTTACCAAAAAAGTAGTGGGAACAATAATATAGGTTTTTTTTCTTTCTAAAGAGAAAAATAAAGAAGTAATTAACCCAAAAGTGGTTTTTCCTAATCCTGTAGGAGCAATAGCAGTAAAACTTTCATTTTTTATAATTCTTTTAATCCACAAATTTTGAATACTGCGAGGTTCTCCTATAATTTGAGAGAAAATTTTTCTAAAAAAAATCTCTCTTTCTTCCAAAAAAACTGAAAAAAAGGTTTTATTTTCTTTTTGGCAAATTTCTCTTTCTAATTCTTCCCACGAGACATTTTTTTTACAAACAGGACACAAATTCTTATATTCTACGGGAATCATAGGTTAATTATATCCCAAAAAACATTCCAATATCCAGAGAGGCTATCTTTAATAAAACAAAAAGCAGGGTAATTCTCACCCCTGCTAAAAGTAAAGGAAATATAGCTCCCCATCCTTCCATTTTTCTAATTGTCCCTTTTGATTTCCCTAATGAGATTCACGGATGTAAGAAAAGGAATCTCTAAGAAATATTTTTAGCCCCACCCCGTGTAATCTCGGCACTCAGACACAAACCCTTTCGGCTGCCTTTAGTTGCCTGTGTCTCAAACCTGCTTCCTTTTAGATATTTGTTTTTGTTTTAAAAAAGTTTCTCTCCTATGAGGCTCTACTAACCTTCAATGAGGGAACTGAAGATAAAAGTTATAACTTCTTGTTTTCTTAAAGACAAATTCCTTTACACATTTGACTTTTGCCGAATTTTTCTGGTTTTTTGTATAATCTTTTTCAATCTCTTTTTGGCTTATATATTTGTCTTACTGGTGAAAATAGATTCAACCTTATTTCAGTTTTTTCTATCCTTTCTTTTGCCCATTTGAAATACTCTGGGTTTATCTCAATGCCTATAAAATTACGACTATATCTTTTTGCAACTACTCCGGTTGTACCTGAGCCCATAAATGGATCTAAAACAGTGTCTCCTTCTTTACTTCCTAATAATATAATTCTCTCCAATAATTTTTCTGGCTTTTCTGTAGGATGAGGAGTTATATGTTTTTGTGCTTTTATTGTCCACAAATTTCTCATTTGTTTTCCCCCATTCATTTCCTTTGCTAGTTCATAGTTAAAGTAATACTTTTTATTTTTGCTTGCCACCCAAATAATTTCAGTAGATGGAACAAATCTATTTCTCGAAAGTAAAGGAGTAGCGTTAGGTTTATACCACACTATATCATTTATTATCCATAATCCTAATTGTTTGAGTGCCATACCTATTGATGGATGGTTATGTAAAGTCCCAGAAATCCATATTGTTCCATGAGGTTTTAAAACTCTAATACATTCTTTTATCCATTTTAGATTAAATTCATGAATATTGTCGAGTTTATCCCATTCACCTTTATCAAGCTTTACAGGCTTTCCTGCGTGAACTGTAAGATGATTTTCCCCGGAAAGATTATAAGGAGGATCAGCAAAAATTAAATCAACACTTTCTGGTTCAAGTTTCTTAAGCTCTATTAAACAATCACCTAATATTAATTTTATTTTAGGCATTGTTACTTTCTCCATATATTCTTTCTTTAGCAACTTCAATATATTTCTCATTTATTTCTATACCTATCCAATTTCGTCTTAGTCTCTCAGCAACTACACCGGTAGTACCTGTTCCAAAAAAGGGATCTAACACTATGTCGCCTACATTTGAAGAGGCAGTAATTATAATCTCTAACAATTTTTCTGGTTTTTGTGTCGGATGGATCGCCCTTCCATTCTCTCCTTTTATTCTCTCTTTCCCTTGCACTAAAGGAAGTTCTATAAAATCCAGAAAGTCTCTCATTTGCTTAAACTTGCCATCTTTTGTTCTATGGGGATTTAGTTTTTTTAAATCTTCATAGTTAAACTTCCATTTCTTTCCCTTAACAAACCAACAAACATATTCTGTAGAATGTGTAAATGTTCTTTTAGTTATGCTAGGCATTGCGTTTGTTTTATACCAAGTTATTATATTGTTTAATTTAAACCCTATTTTTTTAGCGGTCACAATTATTTCACCGATATTATGGAGAGTACAAGAGACATACAGGCTTCCATTTTCTTTTAAAATCCTCCAAGATTCTTTAATCCATTTTTTAGTAAATTCTACATATTCATCATACTTCCAAGTATCCCACTCTTCATTCATTTTGTAAAAAGGCCCCCCTGTTTTATTGTTTACTAAATTCAAACTTTTTCCAGAAAGATTATAGGGAGGATCTGCATAAATTAGGTCAATACTATTATCATCTATGTAGGTTCTCATCACTTTAATGCAATCTCCTTTGTATATATGATTAAGTTTCATATTTTTCCTTCTACCCATAGCTCCAAAGTTTTATTTATTCTCTGTGCCCATTCAGAAAAACTATTAGCTTCTTTAGTTTCTTTTATGAGAGAATCATACAACTTATACAACTCATAATGAGTAAATTTTTTACCCTTTTGAATATATTCCAAAAGTTTTTTAAGTAACAACGCAAATTGTTTAGTTGTAAGAGGTATTATTTTTTGAGGTCTTCCATCGTATTCGTATTTTACAGAAATCCAAAATTGAGAATATGTATCTCTGTGAATCTTAGGGGCTATAAATATGCAATAAATGTTATCATCAAAACCATTAACTTTTTCAAAATCTCTCAAATGCCTCATAACTGGTTGTCCTTCTTGGACCCACTGAAGATTTGAAGTGTTGAGGGTCACTTCGCATATTGCTTTAAAAGTTTTATAATAACACTCTATATCAGGTTTATTCCCAGGCGCATGAGTCAATGGTTCTCCTTCATCATCCATAGGATAGTTCGGTTTTATTAAAAGTTCATCGTTGATTATCTTTAGAGCCTCAGTAAGTATTTTCTCAAAAGTTTCTGGTTCAATTTTTCTTAATAATCTCTGATTTTCAAGTATTTTTATTATTTCCTTAATTTTATCAATATTTCCAAACAACTGCCTTTTCTTTATATAAAGTTTTAATTTTCTGTTTAATTCTCTTAAGCCTGATATATATTTCTCCAAAGATGTTTTATCAAGGGTGTGTATGTCAGTATTTAGAATCTTTATTTCTTCTTCTGATAATGTGATTTTTTCTTTTTCTAATGTTTCGATGATCAATTTACGAATGTTCAAGGCTATATTTTTCAGATTGTCTAATTTTTCCCAAGGTAAGGTTGGTTTATTTATATCTGAAATGTAATTTAAATAATCAGAAACATCCTTAAATTTAAATGCAGTTCCATCATAGATAGATAGTAACTGCTCTATCTCGGACATTCTCGAAGGTTCTAAATCAATTCGCCAGTGATAACCCAATGGGTCTGTTTCTATCCTAAAATATCTCGTAAGTCTAAAATATCTCATTGTATTATCGCCATAATCAAAGAGATTTTTTATTTTCCTTTCTGGAATATCTGATGTTTCATAGAATCCTTCTGCAAATTTCACAACAAATTTTCTCTTATTCACTCTACTAGTGATCTTTCTATATGCCAGAATATTTTTTATCTGTTCATTAATATGTTCAGCATTTATTAAAGTTGGGATAAATAAACAGAATTCATCTCTACTTAAACCTTTAACCTTACTTTTTTTATTCAGATTCCATATTAACTTAAGTGTTGCGATAAATGGTATAATGTTGAATCCATATTTCTCTGAAAAGTCCTTACTCCAAGGATTCGGAAATTGCAGTTTCAATAAACTTTTGAAGAAAATAAAACCAATATCGTAATCTCCTTTTAGGAACAAATTACCTAATTCGGTAATCTTAATAGGTCCGTACCCTTCTCTTGCAATAGCAAAACCTAACTTATTTAGAGGATTAACTGATTGTCTTCCTCTCATTGGAGGATCTTCGTAGTCTTGATATTCAAAAATATCTTTAGCTACCGAAAAAGGAATTTCAAGAGTAGGATTATCATAATATTTTTGGTATTTTTGGGGAATATTATTTGGTGTATAAAGTCTTTCTTTAATTAAAAGAATTTGATATTTGATTTGATTTTCCTTTGTAAAATCTTCACCTTCAAGCTGTTTTAAGACTTTTAAAAAACCTCTCAACCTTTCAGGGTTTCTAACAGTTGTTGAAATTGACCAAGGTTTTTTCATATTGTTAGTCTCTCAATTTTTGTATTTTTCCTGTAATACATTTTTCTAACCACTGCTCAATAAGCTCTTTTTTAAACCTCCATTGTCCAGCTATCTTATAAGCAGGGATTTCCCCTTTCCTTGCCATTCTGTAAATTGTATGCTCATCAAGTTGTAAGTATTCTGCTACTTCTTTTACTGTCATTAATTTTTCTTTTTTATCTGTCATATCTTATGCACCCCTAAGGTCTGTTGTCAACATGATCCATTCAGATACATTGAAGTTTAACATCGTCCATAATTATATAGAAAAATTCGGCAAAAGTCAAATGTGTAAAGGAATTTGTCTTTAAGAAAACAAG
>CAZKFX010000010.1:3143-28073 GCA_964552375.1 uncultured Candidatus Saccharibacteria bacterium | reverse complement strand
TGGTAACCGGAGAACGTATTGAGATAAAATAAATAATAAATAAAGAAAACTCAAATATAGATTTAGAAATTGACAAATTCTCTGACAAAAACTTTTATGATTTGGCTTATCTTTGCTTTTTTGTCGGCTTTTTTGATGCATTAAAAAATGTTTTTAGCAAAGTAAATCGGTGTTCAAAGTTCTTCACCCATTTATGGAATAAAAAAAACCGGCTCTTTTAAAACTTCTTGAAATTTGACTTTATAAGTTATTTTTTGTTAATATTTTATTAATTAAAAAGGTCGATTAATAAAATTAAATTAAAAATAAATTGAAAGAAATATGTTTGATTTTTCTAAAATAATAAAAGGAAAGAGTAAATTGTTTTTAGTAGGAATTTTGGTTGTATTAATAGGGTTTGTCATTTTTGGAATAAAAAATAGTGGTTTTGCTGTTGGAGAAAACGAAGGACAAGAACAAGAACTCAAAGACGTTCCTTTAGATATTACCAAAGTAAGTTTGCCAAAGATTCATTGGAGTTATGGAGTAAGACCTTCATTACTGATTAATCCTGCTGGAATTGTAAAAATTACTCGGGCAAGGGTTTTGGAAATTAATGGGGATATTTTAAAAGTGAAAGTTTGGGGAATGGAATTTAGAGTGGATATTTCTGAAGCCAAAATTGTAAAAAGACCTCATATTGTGTGCAAGAGTAAAAATGAATGCACTTATGCAGGATTAGAAGTAATACCTTCTGAGGATGCTCAAATAAAAGTAGGAGATTTGGTAAATATTATTGGAAAGGTAAAAGATTATTCAAGTTATCCTATTTTAATAAAAGCAAAGATCGTAAAGAATATTTCTCGAATTCAACCTATTGTAAAGGGATTAAAAATTCTAAAGGAACATCCCGAAAAAGCAAAAACAATAATAAAAAAGAAAGTTTACAAAAAACTAAAGAAAACAGAAAAAAATCCTGAACAAATAAGAAATCAAATTAAGAACATTTTGGAGAGACTAAAACAAATTCAAGAAAGAATAAAAGCAAAAAGAGGGGATTAAAATTCCTCAATTTTAATTTTTTACTCATTAGGTTTAATAACTCCGGTGTGAAAGGAGAAAAGATTTTTGTTTTTATTTGACAAAGCAAAAAAATCAAAATATAATTTAAAAATATGCCAAAAAACAAATTGAAATTTGGAATTCCTTTGGGAGTGTGGCAAAAAGATATAATTTTTTTGTTTAAAAAGGCGGGTTTTTGTTTAAGTTTTGAAGAAAACTCTCAAAAATTAGAAATAGATGATCCAGAAATTGAATTAATTTTAGTAAGACCCATTTTGATGGCAAAGTTAATAGAAAAAGGAAAAATTGATGCTGGAATCTCTACTGAGGCTTCAATTTTAGAAGCCAAAGCTAATGTAAAAATAGTTTGTAATTTGGAATTTTTAAAACCTACTCCAAGCAAAACCAAATTAGTTTTAGGGGTAAAGAAAGACTCAAAAATAAAGAGTATAAAAGATATTAATGGAAAGAAAATTATTACCAGGGTTCCCAATTTAGCAAAACAATTTCTTAAAAAACATAATATTTCAGCCAAATTGATTTATTCTGATTCTCCCAGCAATGAACCCTTAGTAGGAATTGAAGCTGATGCAATAATTGATTTTATTAAAACTGGAGATTCTTTTAAAGCTTATAATTTAAAAGTGCTTTTCTCAATTTTAGAAAGTGAAGTAGTAATGATTGCTAATGAAAATTCTTTAAAAGATAAATGGAAAAAAGAAAAAATTGAAAATTTAAGTTGTCTTTTAAAAGGAACAAGATTAGCCCAAGAGATGAGAGGTTTAATGTTTCACGCAGATGCTCAATTAATGGAAAAAGTATTAAAAATAATTCCTCAATTAAAAAAACCTACAGTGACTCAATTGAGAGGAGAATATTCCTTTCAGATTTTTACTGTAGTAAATAAAAAGGAAATAAGGAAAATAATTCCTCAACTAAAAAAGATAGGATGTTCAGACATTATTGAATTTCCTTTAAATAAAGTAGTTTTATAATTTTTTTATCATAAAAGTGTCTCTTAATCTGTAACCTAATTTTCTAAAATACTCTCTTGCTCCCACTCCCGAAATTACAGCTATTTTTTTTAATTTAAATTCTTTTTTACAAATTTTTTCAGCTTTTTTTATTAACTTTTTTCCTAATCCTTGATGTTGAGGAGAAAATTCTTTTTTTCCAATAGCAACCTCTCTTCCAAAGGTTTTTACTTCTCTAATAATACCAGCTCCTTTTAATACTTTAAAGTAATCATAAAAATTTTTTTCTTGTCTATTAAAGAAAAAAGAAGGAATTCTTAATCTCAAAAAACTCAAAATTTTATTTCTTTCTTTATTTTCAAAACTCAAAAATATTTCTTTTCCTTCAGAGGCAAAATAATCTTGTCTAAAAAGGAAAATTTTTTCTTTTGGATCGTAATTTTCTCTTATTTCTCTACATCTAATACATTTACAAATCAATTTTTCTTTTTCCATTTCTCTTTTTATTATTTGTCTCAAATTAGAAATTTTTGCTCCACCTTTTATGATTTTTTGAGAGGGAATATCTCTAACAATTCGTTGAATTCTCACATAATAAGGAATTTTTTGCTTAATTTTTTTTAAAAGCTCAATTAAAACAGAGTCTGAATATGGATGATAATTTCCTTTAAGATATTCCTCATATAAGGGAGTTTCTTTTAAAAGAGCACAAGGGTAAATTTTTAAATAATCTGGTTGAAAGGAAGGATTTTTGAAAAGTTCTTCAAACATTTTTTCATCTTTTTTTAAATCACTACCCAAAAGATTTGGCATCATTTGATACAGAACTTTAAATCCCGCATCTTTTAAAATTTTTGTCGCCAAAATTGTCTCTTTTACACTATGACCTCTAAAATTCAATTTCAAAACATCATCATAAATTGATTGAACTCCCAACTCTACAAAGGTCACTCCTAATTCTCTCAGCCATTTAGCTTCTTTTATATTTATAAAATCTGGTCTTGTCTCAATAGAAAGGCTTACAATTCGGTGAGCTGATTTTTCATTCTTTTTTTGTTGTTTTTTTAAATCTTCCAAACTTGAAATTTCTCCTTTTGAATTATTGCAAGCTTTAAAACATTCTCCAATAAACCAAATTTGGTATTTTTTTGGATAAAAAGAAAAAGTCCCTCCTACTATTCTTAAATCAATTTTTTCAGTGAGATGCCCTTGCTCTTTTAAATTTTCAATTCTTTTTTTCACTTGAAAATAAGGATGATATTTTAAAGCTTTTGCTCTTTCTACCGCGGGTTCTCCAGAGAGATAACTTTTTGGAATTCCTTTTTCTTTTGGACAAAAAATACATTTGCCAGGACAGGGATAAGGCTTTGTCAAAACAGTGACATTGACAACACCAGAAAGAGAACGAATAGGTCTCGTTCTTAACAGTTTTTCTAAAAAATCAAAACTCTTTAATCTTTTTTCTTTTAAAAATTTATGGTATGCTTTTAATAATTCAATATTTTTTAAAGAAGGAATTTTGTATTCTTGAGAAATTTTTCTTTTAAACTCTGCCAATTGAAAAGGGTCTTTGGGAGGATTTTTAAGTAATTTTTCAATAATTTCTTTTTGGATTTCCATATGGAAAGAGATTATGCATTATGGTTGCTTCAAAAGATCAAAAAAGATTATAACTTAATTGCTAAAGAGTATTCAAGAACAAGAAAATTCATTTTTGATGTGGAGGGTCTTTTAAAATTTGTTAAAGACGGAGATAAAATATTGGATTTGGGATGTGGAAATGGAAGGTTATTGTGGGTTTTAAAAAAGAAAAAAATTGATTATATTGGAGCAGATGTCTCCGAAAATTTAATTAAAATTGCAAAAGAAAATTTCCCTAATGAGAAATTTCAGTTAATTGAGCCTTTGAAATTACCTTTTTCAGAAAACTTTTTTGATAAAGTATTTTGTATTAGAACTTTCCACCACATTCCATCAAAAGAATTTAGAGTTTTGTTTTTAAAGGAAATTTTCAGGGTATTAAAGCCAGGAGGTTTTTTAATTTTAAGTTGTTGGTATCTTTGGAGTTTTAAAAATAAAAAAATTTTTCTGGCAATGTTAAAATCTACAATTTTAAAAATTTTAGGGAAATCAAAATTAGATTTTGGAGATGCTTTTTTGCCTTGGCAAAATAAAATTTTAAGGTATTATCATTTTTTTACTCAAAGAGGATTAAAAAAATTGGTTGAAAAAACAGGATTTAAAGTTAAAAAAATCTGGAAAAGCCCTTTTGATATTTTTTTAATTGCTCAAAAATAAAAATTATTTAATTGACAAAATTAATTAGTTTGGTTATATATGTAAAATTATTAATAAGTTTAAATTTAATGTTAGAAGACAAAAAAAATCTTAGAAATCAAAGGGTGTGTCTGATAGGACTTGGGAAGATGGGGGAGAATATGGCAGAAAGATTGTTAAAGAAAGGGTGGAAAATTGGAGTATATGATATTGAAAAAGAAAAGAGAGAAAAATTAAAAAAAAGAGGAGCAATTTCAATTGAAAATTTAGGAGAAATAAAAAATAAAATAAAAAAAGAGAGAATAATTTGGTTGATGGTGCCTCATCATGCAGTAGAAAATATTTTGTTTGATAAAAAGGAAGGATTAATAAAAGTTTTAGAAAAAGGAGATGTAATTGTTGATGGAGGAAATTCTTTTTTTAAAAAATCAATTGAAAGAGCAAAAAGGCTTTCTCAAAAAGGAATTGAATTTTTAGATGTAGGAGTTTCTGGAGGACCAGAAGGAGCAAAAAAAGGTGCTTGTTTGATGATAGGAGGAAAAAGAGAAGTTTTTGAAAAATTAAAGCCTTTGTTTTCAGATTTATCTAAAAAAGGAGGTTTTGAATTTTTTGGAAAAGAAGGAAGTGGTCATTTTGTAAAAATGGTTCATAATGGAATAGAATATGGAATGATGCAAGCTATTGCGGAAGGTTTTAATTTAATGAAAAATTCTTTTTTTAATTTAGATTTAAAAAAAGTGGCTAAAGTTTATAACAGAGGAAGTGTCATTCAGTCAAGATTAATTTATTGGTTGCAAAGAGCTTTTGAAAAATATGGAACTGAATTGAAAGAAGTGACAGGCAAAGTAAAAATGACAGGCGAAGGGGAATGGACGGTAAAAACTGCAAAAGAATGGAAAATTCCTGTAAAATCAATTGAATTGGCAGTAGAATTTAGAAAAAAAACTTTTAAAAAACCAAATTATATTGGCAAAATTCTTTCTGCTTTAAGAGCTGAATTTGGAGGTCATTCTATAAAAGATTAATAATTTTTTATTTTTTAAATTTTTTTATTTTTATATGTGTGGAATTGTTGGAATTTTAAATCAATCAAAGGATGTATCAAAAGATCTCTATTGTGCCTTGTATGCTCTCCAACATAGAGGGAAAGAATCTGCAGGAATGGTCACTTTTGATGGTAAAAAATATTATTCACATTTGGGTAAAGGAGAAATAGCTTTAGTTTTTAGAAATGGAGATATTTTAGGAAATCTTAAAGGAAAAATTGGAATTGCCCATAATCGCTATAGCACAGCTGGTTTTAGTGATGAAATTAATATTCAACCTATTAAAGAAGTTTGGAATGGAAAAGTTTTTTGGGTAGCCCATAATGGAAATTTAGTAAATGCTGAAATTTTAAGAAAAGAATGTATTGAAAAAGGATTTAAATTTAAAACAACTTCTGATACTGGAGTGATTTCAGCTTTAATTTCATTAACTAAAACAAAAACTTTTGAAGATGCAATAAAAAATGTAGTTTTAAAATTAAAAGGAGCTTTTTGTCTTTTAATTTTATTTGAAGACAAAATTTATGTAATTAAAGATCCTTTTGGATTTAGACCTCTTTGTTTAGGAAAAAAAGAAAATGGATTTGTAGTAGCTTCGGAAAGTTGTGCTTTATATCATTTAAATGCTCAATATATTAGAGAAGTAGAACCTGGCGAATTTTTAGTTATTGATAAATCCGGAATTAAAAAAATTTTTAAATTTCCTTCTCAAAAAATAAAATTTTGCATTTTTGAATACATTTATTTTATGAGACCAGATAGCAAAATTTTTGGACGGAGAGTAAAAGATGTGCAAAAAAATATGGGAAGATTTTTAGCTAGAGAGTGTCCAGTTTCAGCTGATATTGCTATTCCCATTCCAGATTCTGGAAAATATGGAGGATATGGCTTTATTGAAGAATCAAAAATTGAAAACGGAGAAGAAGCAATGTTAAGAACTCATTTGGTTTCCAGGACTTTTATTGAACCAGTTCAAGAAATGAGAAAAAAAGGAGTAGAATTAAAATTTGTAATTATGGAAGAAGAAGTAAGAGGAAAAGACATAGTAATGATTGATGATTCAATTGTAAGAGGGACAACCCAAAAAAGATTAATTAATCTATTTAAAAAAGCTGGAGCTAAAAAAATCCATAGCAGAATTTTTTCTCCTCCTTACAAATTCCCTTGTTATTATGGAATTGATACTTGGAGAGTTAAGGATGAATTAATAGCTAAAAAATGTCATGGAGATGTTGAAAAAATTAGAAAGGAATTAGGATTAGATTCTCTAGGGTATTTGAGTTTAAAGGGTTTGATTGAAGCTGTTTTAAAAACACCAGGAGAAAAACTAACTAAAGAAAATTTTTGCACCGCTTGTTTTGATGGAAATTATCCTATTTGATGGAAATTATCCTATTTAAATAATATGGCAAAAATACACCCCAGTTTAAAAAATAAAGAGTTTTGGTACAAAGATATTATTTTGGTAGCAAATCGGCTTCCTGATTTTGAAAGAGAAGAAGTTGATTTGACTACTCATTTTACTAAAAAAATCATTTTAAAAACTCCTATTGTCTCTTCTCCAATGGACACAGTTACAGAGAGTGAAATGGCTATTTTAATGGCTTTAATGGGAGGAATTGGGGTTATTCATTACAATTTCCTTACTATTGATGAACAAATAGAAGAGATAAAAAAAGTAAAAAAATTTATGGGAGGATTTGTTTTTGAACCTGTAGTTTTGTCTCCAAAACACACAATTGGAGATGTTTACAAAATTAACGAAAAATATGGCTTTTTTAGTGTTCCGATTACAAAAGACGGCACTTTAAACTCTGAATTAGTCGGAATTGTCACTCACAGAGATGTGAGATATAGAGAAGACAAAACCACAAAATTAGAAAATGTAATGACAAAAAGAGAAAAATTAATTGTTGCTGAAAAATCAAAAACAGTAGATAAAAATAATCTTCAATTAGCAGTTAAAATCTTAAGAAAGCACAATTTAGATACATTACCAATAGTGGATAAACAAGGAAGGGTAGTGGCTTTGGTTACTGATTCTGACATTAGAAAGAGACAAAAATTTCCTTTAGCTACCGTTGATGAAAACCAAAGATTAAGGGTTTTTATTGCTGTAGAATCAAGGTTAAAATTGGCAAAAGAAAGAATAAAAAAAGCGGTAAAAATGGATGTAGACGGAATTGTAATAGATGCTAGTGTTGTTTTTAAAGAACAAATTGAAATTGCCAAATTTGCTAAAAAAAATTTTCCTCATTTGCAGGTGGTTTTGGGAAATGTAGATTCGGGTGAGATGATAAAAGAAATATTAAAAAGGGCTTTTAATTTTTGTGACGCTATTAGAGTAGGAATAGGACCTGGCACAGCTTGTATTACTCAACAACAATTAGGAGTGGGAAGAGCTCAAGGATCAGCTATTTTAGATTGTGCCTTAACAATGAAAAAATTAGAAAAAAAATATGGTTTTTGCCCTCTCATTGCTGATGGAGGAGTTAAAAATCCTGACATTTTAAAAAAAAGTGAAGTTTGGAAACCTGGAGATATTTCTAAAGCTCTAGCTTTGGGAGCTCAAACCGTAATGATAGGTTCTATTTTGGCTGGTTTAGATGAAGCTCCTGGCGAGAAGGAATTTGATGAGAAAGAAAATAAAATGGTAAAAAAATATAGAGGAATGGGTTCCTTGGAGGCAATGGAAAAAAGAGGGGCTTTTAGATATGGAATTGAAAAAACTAAAATAAAAGTTCCTGAAGGAAAAGTAATGAAGGTGCCTTATCGGGGTTCTGGATACGAATTTTTACCTCAATTAATTGCAGGTCTCAAACAAAGTTTACAAAAATTAGGATTTAAAAATATAAAAGAACTCCAAAAATTTGTAGATATTAAACCTATAAATTTTTGCTAAGATTTTACAATTTCTACAATTTTCTCAAAAGTCTGAGGTTGTTCTTTTGCCAAATGAGCTAATATCTTTCTGTCTAATTCAATATTTTTTTCTTTTAATCCATGAATAAATTTACTATAATTTATTCCCAAATTCCGGCAAGCAGCATTAATTTGAATTTGCCACAATCTTCTAAACTCTCTCTTTTTTTGTTTTCTGTCTCTAAAAGCATAACTCCAGGCTTTCCATAAAGCAATTTTTGCTAATCTATATTTTGATTTTCTGCCCCACCGATAGCCTTTTGCTTTTTCCAAAATATATTTTCTTCTTTTATGAGCTGTTTTTCCTCTTTTTACTCTTACCATTTTATTTAATTGTTGATAAGTTTTTTAATTACCTTTATTTCTGATTTTGACAAAGGCACTAATTTCTTTTTCAATCTTTTTTTCTTTCTTGATTTTTTAGCTAAATTATGACAAACACCACAAATTCTCCTTAAAATTTTCCCTGATTTTGTAATTTTAAATCTTTTTATTAAGGATTTTCTCATGATTTTTTAGAAATTATTATTGTAAATCCTTTATTTTCTCTTTTTATTTCCCTTTCTATTTTTATTGGAAATTTTTCCTTTAAAATTTCCAAAAACTGATTGATTTTTTCTTTTGCAAAATGAGATAATGCTTTTTGTCTTCCTCTTAAAATCATATCAATTTTTACTTTATTTCCTTCTTTTAAAAATTCTTCTACTTTGTCTGCTTTAATTTTTAAATCATGCAAAGAAATATTAAAATTTAATCTTATTCCTTTTACCTGACTAACTTTTTTCCCTTTTTTATCTTTCTTTTTCTTTTGTATCCAATAAAGATATTTCCCATATTCAGCAAGTTTACAAACTGGAGGTTCAGCTTTTTGACTAATTAAAATTAAATCTACTCCTTTCTCTTTTGCGATTTTCAAAGCCTCTTTTAAAGGAAAAACGCCCAGGTTTTTTCCTTCTTCAGTAATCACTCTTACTTTATCTGCTTGAATTTGATTGTTGATTAAAATTTTCTTTGACAAGTTTTTGACTTTTTAGTGGAGATGCCGGGTTCTGCCCCCGGGTCTGGAAGTTGCTTTAAAAATAAGTTTACAGGCTTAGTTTGTTTTCAGATTTCAGATGAAAGAGGAAAACAAACAAACTCTTTCATCTAAAGTCTTGGTTTTAAATTTCAATGGTTCTCCCAAGACAAAGAACCATTATATCTCGCTGTTTTTTCACCTCCTTTACCTAGCGAGAATCAGTAAAGGAGATGCCAGCTTTAAACTAAAGCTGGAGTTAAACTTTCTTGTGTGGCAGTTATTTTTTGCTAGAAGTTTAAAGAGATTCTAGCAAACTCTGCCTGCTTATTTTTAAAGCAAACTTCCATCGACACTTTCTCATCCCCATTTTTTTAAAAGAGCATCCATTCTCTTTTTTATTTCTCTTTTTTTAATTGCTTCTCTTTTATCTACTTTTTTCTTTCCCTTAGCTACCCCAAATTCTAATTTTATTCTTCCTCTTTTAGTATATAATCTTAATGGAACTAAAGTCAAGCCCTTTTCTTTAACTTTTCCAATTAAATGTTTAATTTCAGCTTTTTTTAAAAGAAGTTTTCTGTTCCTTTTTGGATCATAATCTGAGGGGACATTTTTTGGTTGATAAGGTAAAATTTTAGCTCCTACCCAAAATACCTCTTCATTTTTTATAATAACATAACTGCCTGCTAAATTTATCTCTTTTGTCTTTAGTGATTTTACTTCTTGACCCAAAAGCACTATTCCAGCTTCAAATTTTTCTAAAATTTCATAATTAAAAAGAGCTTTTTTATTTTCAGCCAAAACCCGCATTATAAATCTTTCTCTGAAATAACTTTTATTTTGTTTTTCTTTAACAACTCCGCAGTCACTCCACTTCCTTCTATCAATCTTTTAGAAAAAGTGCCATCATAAATTTTTCTTACCCCACAAGAAGGAGAATTCTCTTTTAAAACTGCTATTTTTATTCCAAATAATTTAGCTATTTTTAAAACCTCTTTTGCTCCTTTTTCAAAATTTTCAGTAACTTCTTTTCCAGATTTTGTAAAAACCCTTTTTTCTTTTCTCTCGCTATATTCTCTTGGAGTTGGAAGACCTCCTAATTGTTCTGGGCAAACAGGAATTAATATATGGTTTTTTGCCAATCTCAAAACTTTCTCATTCAAATTTGATCTTCCATCATATCTACAGTTTATTCCTAACAAACAGGCGCTACACAAAATTATTTTTGGCATTTTTAAATGATATCAAAGTTTATTTTGTTGTTCAACATCTACAAAATAAAAAACTAATTTTGACTTAAAAAAAAATTAGAGATAAAATTTAGGTAAAATAATGAGAAAAATAAGAATTGCTTTGTCTCAAATTAATCCAACAGTAGGAGCTTTGTCAAAAAATTCAAAAAAAATTTTAGATTTTGTAAAAAGAGCTGAAAATGAAAAAGCAGACATAGTTGTTTTTCCAGAATTGGCTCTTTGTGGATACCCTCCTCAAGATTTATTGTTTAAAAATACTTTTTTAAAAGATCACTTTAAAATATTAAAAAAACTAGAAAAAAAAGTTGGAAAAATTGTAGTAATTTTGGGCTGTGTTGATAGAGATAAAAAGGGAAATATTTACAATTCAGCAGCTATTATCTTTAACAAAAAAATAGTCTCTTTTTATCATAAAATGGATTTGTTCAATTATGGAGTCTTTGATGAAAAAAGATATTTTCAGCCAGGAAGGAAAATTAATGTTTTTAAAATAGGAGAGATTATCTTTGGGGTAAATATTTTTGAAGATATTTTTCCAGATAAAGTAGCAAAAGAACAAAAAAACAAAGGAGCAAAATTAATATTAAATTTGTGCGCCTCTCATTATTGTGTAAGGAAAAATTATTTAAGAAAGAAAATAATAAAAGAAAAAGCAAAAAAATTAAATTTGTACATTGCATTTGCAAATTTGGTGGGAGGACAAGATGAACTCGTTTTTGATGGAGCAAGTTTTATTGTAGATCCAAAAGGAAAAGAAATAATTGAAGCTAAACAATTTGAAGAAGACTTAATTTTGTGTGATTTATTTTTGAAAGAAAGTAAGGTAAAAAAACACAAAAATATAATTAATCTTGGCCAATTAAAAAAAGAAAAAAAGCCACCTTTAATAAAAAGAAAAAAGGAAAAATCTTTTTCTCAATGGCAAGAAATTTACCAAGCCCTTGTTTTGGGCACAAGAGATTATGTTTTAAAAAATGGATTTAAAAAAGTAGTAATCGGATTGAGCGGAGGAATAGATTCTTGTTTAACATGTGCGATTGCTTGTGATGCTTTAGGAAATGAAAATGTCATTGGAGTCTCTATGCCTTCTAAATATTCTTCTTTAGAAGGTCAAAAAGATGTTGAAAAATTAGCAAAAAATTTAAAAATTAAACTTTTAAAAATTGGAATAGATAAAATTTTTTCAATTTATCTTCAAACCTTAAAGAAAGAGTTTAAAAATTTAAAACCCGATGTTACAGAAGAAAATCTTCAAGCGAGAATTAGGGGGAATATTTTAATGGCTCTTTCTAATAAATTTGGTTGGCTGGTTTTAAGCACCGGAAACAAAAGTGAGATTTTTTGTGGATATTGCACTCTTTATGGAGATATGGTCGGAGGTCTCGATGTCCTCAAAGATGTATATAAAACCTGGGTTTATAAATTGGCAGAATTTAGAAATCAAAAAAAACAAATTATTCCTCTTTCTGTTTTTAAAAGAGCTCCTTCTGCCGAATTAAAACCAAATCAAAAAGATCAAGATGTTTTACCTCCTTATCCAATATTAGATAAAATTTTAAAAGCCTATATCCAAGAAAACAAAAGTTACAAAGAAATAGCAAGAGAAAAAAAGATTGACAAAAAAGTAATAAAAAAAGTAATAGAGATGGTAGATAAAAACGAATACAAAAAGAGGCAATTGCCTCCAGGAATAAAAATTACTCTTTTAACCTTTGAAAAAGAAAGAAAAATGCCACTCACTAATCAATATAAGGAATTTTAAGATTTAAAAATATTGACAAAAAAATAAAAAAATTGAAAAATAAAAATAAAGAAATCTTAAAAAATGCAATTTCAAAACAAAAAAGGAAAAATTAGCACAATTTTAATTTTTATTTTTCTCTTTTTTATTATCATTACTGGAGGGGTTTTAATTTGGCAACTTAAAAAAGAGAAAGAAAAACCTCCTTCAAAACCTCCTGTGGTAACTCCTAAAACTCCAACTTCTACTTTTTCTCAGATTATCTACAAAACTCTTTCCAGTGAGGATTTTTTATATACCTATTTGCTAAGGTCTGATGATGGAGGAAAAACCTGGAAAAAGATATTAGAACAATATAAAGGAGGAATTACTTTTTCGGTTTTTCCCAAAAACAAAAAGATAATTTATGCTGGAGACACAAGTGGAAATTTGATGGGAGATTTAGATATTGACCTTTTAAAATCTCTTGATGGAGGAGAAAACTGGATAGATATTTCATCAGGAGTTATTGAAAAGAAATGCAAAGGAAACATTTGTTTTGAATATAAAGTAGCAGGAACAGATGAATTAATAAGCGGAATAAAAAAAATTACAATTGACCCTTCAAATGCGGACATTGTAAAAGTAATTGTTGAAACTCAAGATAAAGAGATTACTTTTAAATCAAATGACGGAGGTTTAAGTTGGCAGAAAATAGGTTGGCAAAAAAAGAAGGGTAAAAATTTATTAGATACTTCTTTGTGGAAGACATATCAGAATAAAAAATATGGATTTGAAATGAAATACCCAAAAGAGTGGGAAATAAGTGTGGGGAATGAAATGAGCAAAATAATTCATTGGCAAATTCCAAATAAAACTCCTTTTGTAATGGATCTGACCATTTCAGAAAGAAACGGAAAGACCGCTAAAGAGTGGATTCAGAGAAAAGAATTTCCTTTTCAAATAATTAAAGAAATTGAAGTAGAGGGAGAAAAAGGAGTTATAGTTAAAGATCCAAGGACAATGGGCCAAGACTATCACATTGCCTTTTTTCCTGTAAAAAATTATATGTTTGCTTTGGGAATTTCCTCTAATCCTCCTCAAATACCAGTTAATCCTGTCAATTTACTTGAAAAAATTATTTCCACTTTTAGGTTTGTTGAAAAAGCTGGTGAAAAAATTTCTATTGAATATCCCTCAAAAGGACAGATATTTTTAGCTGGAGAAACAACTTATATTTGTACTCCTTTAAAGGGAGGTTTAAAAGAAAGAGTCCCAACAGTTATTACTCTTTATAAAGAAAAAGAAGGTAATTATTTTAAAATTTTAGAGAAAAGTATAGTTCCTCCTCCGACCGTCTTTGAATTTCCAGAAAATTTAGAAACTGGAGAATATAAATTTTCAATTAGCCAAAATGGTAGAAAAGGAGAAAGCGAGGTTTTCAAAATTGTTGGCAAGGATAATTGGAAGGTGTATACAAATGAAGAATATGGATATGAATTTAACTACCCTACAGCTATAGATAAAGAAAACCCTGCTTTAAAAAGTTTTTTTAACATTGAAGTTTCAAGTTCAGATCCGGGATATGAAACCTGTAAAACAGAAGGTATAGAATTTGTAGAGATTAAAGGAGAAAAAATAAAAATAAACAATGCTACCTTTTGTAAAATGACAGAAGTGGCTCATGCCGCTGGAACAGTAGAGGTAAAATATGTTTATATTACAAAGAAAAATGGAAAATATTTCACTATAAAACTGATAGGGAGATTTGTCTCAGAAGGCACCTGTAGGTGTTATTGTAGAGGATTTGATTTTATAGATAATTTGTTCAATCAAATTCTCTCTACTTTTCGCTTTGTAGAATGAAATCCTTTAACTCTTTGCAAATTAGAATTTAAGCTATTATTAAAGCTTTTGGTATTTTTTCTTTTAATTGCCAGATTAATGGCAGGGGATAAAAATGAAAAAAATTGAAAGAAAATTTCCCTTTAAAAGAAGAGAAAGAGAAATTGAAAGAAAAGAAAAAATTGGAGAATTGTTTGAAAGAGGAGTTTCGCTTTCTGGTTTTTTAGAGATAACTGAAAAATTAAAGAAGACCAAAAAATCAGAGCTTGGAGAAATACTTTCTGAAAAATTAAAAAAAGCTCAAGATCTTACTCTCTGGGTCGCTACCGGTGGTTGTTTAATTTCAAGAGTTTTTTCTAAAGAGGAAAAAGAAAAAATTAAAAAAATTATTTATAATATCTGGAAAGAAAAATTTGAAAGCCCAGAATTTCTCCTTTCTCAAGGTTATTTAAGGGAAGTACCAGGATTTTTTCGCTCGCTTTTTTTGATAACCTTTCCTCTTGAGAAAGAAAAAATAAACGAGGAAGTTCAAAAAGAATTAACCGCCATTGCTTTAAAAGATTTAGCAGGAATAGTTCGGTATCTTAATTCTATGACAGAGAAATTTTATTCTAAGAGAGATAAGTTTTATTCTCCCCAGTTTGACAAAGAAAAAATTCGATTTCTTGCAAGATGGAGTGATTGGGGAGGTAAAAAGGGACTCTTTGTATTTCATATTTACGGTAAAGAGCATTATTTCTCTTTTGTTGAACTTTTAAGGTCTTTATACGAAAAGGGTTTGTTAAATTGGTCTCAATTTTTAAATCCATCAGATAGAAAACGTATTAAAAAAGATTTTCTTGAACCTGAAATTGAAAGACGTTTACAAGAAGAGTTTGAAGGATTTGTAAAAAGAAAAACAGGTAGGAGAAAAATAACAGAAAAAGAACTTCCTCTTTCACGAACTTCAAGAAAAGAAATTTCAAGATATTTTGAAAGCTGTGATTTAAAACTTAATATTACTACCTACCCCTACGAAGGTGAAAAAAGTATGTCAACAGCTCTTTCACTAAAATTGGGCGACTTTCAATTGCCTCCTTTTTTTAATTTGGGGTGGGGAATAACTCCTATGCCAGTTTATGATTTAAGATTAAATATTGAACCTTTTAATGAAAGAGATTTGAAAAGTTGGAATGAAATTTTAGCTAAAATATATAGTGAAGCTTTCTTGAGGGGTTTACCAATTTTTGTTAAAACTACTCGTTCTGACTTAGAAGGTTCTTTGGGAAGAATAATTCAATATGTAGACTATAACACTTTGGTTGAAATGTTAGAAAATCTTAAAAAAACAAATCTTACTGAAAAAATTGAAAAAAGAAGAGTAGAAATTGAAGGTTCACCTTCAACTCATCCTCACTATTTCCCTTTTGGCCTCTTTATTCCTCTTCACATAAGAAGAACAGGTGAGGAAGATTCACAAGAAGTAGACCCCCTTCAACCAGAAAAACAAATAGAAAGGGCCATAGAAGAAGCAGGTTTGATGAAGATGAGAAATTTTTAAATAGCTTCATTTAATTCATCAAGTAAGCCTTTCAAATTAATGTTATACATTTTGCAAATATCGCCAATTTTCAGGTTTCCCATTTCAAAAATAGCCATTGGACAATTTAAACAAGGTAAATTGTATTTTTCCAAAATTTCTTTGGCTTTTGGATGATTTAAAATTTCAGACAAAAAAGTATCTTTTGTAATTTTTATTCTTTTTGACATAATTTTTAATATTCAATTTTTGTGATAATATCAACAAAAGATTAATGTGTCAATATTAAGCGAATTTAAAATTTTGACAAAGAAAAAAAATTTGATATAAAAAATAAAATAGATAGTAAATCAAATTTATGAATAAAAAATTTTTAACTTTCATTCTTTTAGGTGGGTTAATATTAATTTTAATTTTTGGAGCTTGGTTTTTATTTACTTTTTTTGGCTCAAAAAAACCGCCAAAACAAATTCAAAAAATTTCTTCTCAAGAACTAAAACAAGAATATTTAAAATTCAAAAAAGAATATCTTAAAAAAAGAAAGGAAGGTTATAATTTAAGAGAAGCTGTTTGGTGGATCAAACAAGCAAGAAAAGAATATATTGAAGGAAATTATAAAAAAGCAAAAGAATATCTTGATAAAGCTTTTTTAGCTTTAAAAAAAGCAGAGAAAGTTGATTTCTCTTTACCACAAGTTCCAGAAAAAGGATGGAAAATTACTGAAAAGCCAAACACCTTTATTGAAAAAATCCCTACGATAAAAGATTGGGTCCCAATTGGACTTACTTATAATTTAGAAGAAAATCATCTTTTAAGATACATCCCTGGTTATCCCTGGCAGCAGAGTTGTTTTATTTTCGTTGCCCTGGGAGAGAGCAAAGAGGGAGAAACTATTTTTTATCAAGGAAGGTTGCCATTTGAAGGCGGTTTTGCACCAAGAATTAACATTAACGGAGAATACTTTAGAAATGTTCCTGTGTTTAAGGGGGGAATGTATTATTATGAGAAAGGGATAGAGGGTTATCCCTATCCAACTGTTTTAGTTTATGGAACAAAAGGTTATAAGGAAATTCTATCTTACGATGAAAAAAATCAAACCTGGTATCATGAAATTATTCCTCCAGAGGAAGATGGATTAAAAATTAAGATTAAAGCAAAAGCCCTGGGAGTGCCTTTTTGGATGGGACCTCAAGAAGGACCTTATATAATTCATGGAGCCTTCAGTGGCACAAAAGATATTGATGCTTGGGGAGGTTTTTGGGTTGTCGGAAAATTTGAAGGTACGGTAAAACTTCCATACAAGGAGGAAAAGGAATTTTCTGGATACTTTTTGTTTGATAGGGCAACCCATATTGCTTATTATGCCCAGCAGGACTATCAAGGAGAGTATTGCAGAGAAGCTCTTTGTCCGGCAAGGGGTGGCGTGGTTGAATTTTCCTGTATGGGAATATTTGATGATGATTTTGCCATTACCCTTTGTGATTCAAAAAACCCAACTCCGGTTAATTTCCCAAAATTTCAGCATCAGGGAAGAATAAACTACATTTTCAATGAAAGCTATCCTTTCAATGATTTTACCTTAAAGAGTTTTGGTACTCATCTTCAACCATCAAGTTTTGAACTCAAAGGAAACTTCAAAGAAGGAAGCATTAATCTAAAAGGAAAAGCAATCGGATACTGGCCACCAAAAGGGTGGGGAAGAGTAGAAGGAACTTGGTGGGATCCAGAAGGAAAAAGAACCTGGGGAAGAGCTTTTATTTTATGGCAAGGCGAAATAAAATTTAAAGGAAAAACAATAAAAGTAAAAGATACTCTTGGAATAGGAGAATTTACACGGTTTGAGGGAAGCAAATGATCAAAATGTCAATAGAAATTTTTGAAAAGTATGCCAGAGAATATGATAGTTGGTATGATAAAAATAAATTTGCCTACGAATCTGAAATTTTGGCTTTTAAAAAATTTATTCCCAAAAAGAAAAGAGGATTAGAAGTTGGAGTAGGTACAGGAAGATTTGCCATTCCTTTAGGGATTAAACTGGGAGTAGAACCTGCTACCACAATGGCGGAGATAGCAAGAAAGAGAGGAATAAAAGTTATAAAAGGGGTGGCTGAAAACCTTCCTTTCAAAGATTCTTTTTTTGACTTTGTATTATTAGCTTCAACTATTTGTTTTGTAAAAGATCCCTTAAAAGCTCTTTCTGAAGCAAAAAGGGTTTTGAAATCTGGAGGTTTTTTAATTTTGGGAATAATTGATAAAGAGAGTTTTTTGGGAAAGCTTTACCAGTCAAAGAGAGAAAAAAGTAAATTTTTAAAATATGCTAATTTTTATTCTGTAAAAGAAATTTTGGATTTTCTTGAAAAATTAAGGTTTAAAGATATCAAAATATGCCAAACCATTTTTAAAAATCCTCAAGAACTTACTGAGATTGAACCTCCAAAAGAAGGCTATGGCAAGGGAGGATTTGTAGTAATTAGAGGAACAAAATAAAAACTAATAATGACTTTTTTAATTTTTCATCCAGATTTTAAGGAATATGATTTTGGCGAAGGTCATCCTTTTCGGGGAGAGAGAGTTGAAATTTTCAAAAAAATAATAAATGAAAAATTTCCAGATTTTGAAATTTTAAAACCTGATCCAGTTTCAGATGAAGATTTATTATTAATTTGTGAAAAAGATTATATTGATTTTACAAAAAATTATTTTTCTGCAAAAGCTAAAGGAAAAAATTTTAATGGAAGATTTTTTAAATATCATTCTGCTGATAATTTACCTTCTTTTGGGTGCGGAGAAATTGAAAAAGCAGGTAGATTAATTGTAGGTGGAATAAAACTTGCAATAGAAAAAGCTCTTGACTATTTAACATTTGCAAAAAAAGTTCCTGTTGTGATTACTTTTGGAGGATTGCACCATGCAAAGCCTTCTTTTGGTGAAGGATTTTGTATTTACAATGATGTTGCCTTTGGAGGAAAATATCTTTTAGAAAAGAAAAAATTTGAAAGAGTTTTAATTTTAGACACTGATGCTCATGCAGGAAATGGAACTTGCGAGTATTTCTGGAAAGAAAAAAGGGTTTTATTTGTGGATTTGCATCAAAACCCAAAAACATTGTATCCAGGAACAGGCTTTGTCAAAGAAATCGGTGAAGAAGAGGGTAAAGGATTTACGATAAATATCCCTCTTTCTCCTTTAGCTTCAGATAGTTCTTATGAACTCGTTTTTGAAGAAATTGTTTTGCCTGTTATTGAAAAATTCAAGCCCCAAATTATTTTAAGGAATGGTGGTTCTGATCCTCACTTTGCAGATGAGCTTACAAATTTGGGACTAACAATAAAAGGATTTTATTTTATTGGTAAAAAAATAAAAGAAATCAAAGAGAAATTAAATATTCCCGCAATTGATATTTTGGGATCAGGGTATAATTTAAAAGTTTTACCTTATGCCTGGAGTGCTTTAATAGAAGGACTTGTGGGAAAAGAAAGTGAAATAAAAGAGCCTGTTCCTTTGCCTTCATACTTAAAAAAAGATCCTGCCTTTTCAGAAACAAAAAAATTAGTCAAAAAAATCAAAAATATTTTTAAAGGAATTTGGTTTTAAAAAAAGAATGAGAAAACTATTAGAAAAAGAGCAGAAGAAATTAAAGTCTTTAGTAAAAAAGTCAACAGAATCTACAAAGAGATCCAATGAAAACTTTATAGCTTATTGTGGCCTTTATTGTAGTGATGGCTTTTTCTACAAAGGTGAATTTGAAAAATAACAGATTAAAAAAGTATTCGCTTAAAAACTAAACATTTAAATAAAATAAATAGATTAATAAATTTATGATGAAAAAAGAAACTAAAAGCTGGAAACAAATTATGGTTTTGTTTGGTAGTATTTTAGGAGGTATTGTTACAGGCGTTATAATAACTGCATACCATTTTGGGAAGACTGAAGGAAAAATTTTTCCTGTAGCTATTTTCACGATGGCAGTTGGCGCTTCAATTGCAGGTATAATTAAATATTTAGTTGACAAACGTAGAGGAATGAATACTACGACTTCTAAACTTACCCTTACAGTTAGTCTTTATGTAATAATTGGTTTGCTGATTGGTGCAAGTATCGGTATATGTTTATTCAAATAGGAAACTCTCCTTCAATAAGAATTTCTTGGAAAATTTCTCTTATTCCTGAAGAAAAACTTTTATTAATCTATTTTTCTACAATATTTTCTGGTTTAATATTTCTACCATCGTTTACTCCAAAATATGCTTCTTTTTTCTTTAATTTTTTGTGGTAAATATTCTTTGCTACAACAAATCTTTGTTGACCTCTTCTAACTTCTTTATCAAAGTTCGCTTCAACACTATATATATTAGGAAATTTTCCTTGAGTAGTTTCTATTGGATTTGCAGGGTCGTAAATATAAGTTTTCTCTCCGTGCCGGATAACAATAAAAGTATGTCTTCCTGAAAACTCTTCATTTTTGTCCCACAGAACTTCTCCGCTGAAATAACTTGAATTAATATTTTTTTGTTGTAAAAAATACTGCGCTAAAGCAGCAATTTCTGCACATTCGGCGGCATTTTCCTTGAAAACCTCGCTCAATTTAATTTCTTTACCACTTTGATAGTGCTGTTGGTATAATCTTTCGCGTATGGATGATCTTTTTAGGTTTTCTTGATATCTCCTCTCAAATATTTCTGGGTATTTTCTCTCAATGGTCTTGGTGAAAGCAAACAGAGAAGCAAATAATTTTTCATCTATTTCTATCCCTTGCTTCTTTAACCATTCGCTAAGTTTTTGTAAATTATATCGCTCCCTTTCGTTTTGTATCTCTTTCCACAAATCATTAAAATTGTCAAAATCACATATTACTTCTATATTAAGTTCTGAATCTGGAAAGAAACCTACTCCACCAACAGGAATTTTATCATTATTTTGAAGTGTTGATATCTCAAAACACTGACCAAAAAGTTTTTCAATAAATCTTTCTTTCTCTTTAAAACCTCTTTTTGTTTCTCTAATTTCTCTTTCTTTAAAAGTCATACTTTTTTCATTTTACCATTTTAAATTTAAAAATTGAATTTTTTGACATTTTGGTTTTATCTCTTTGGGTTCTTTTTTGGGTTGCCAAATTTTTCCTTTTTCAATAATATGGATTACCTCAATTCCTTCTTTTTCTAATTCTTTTGCAATGAAAGCTCGGTGGCATTTCCAGGGAAATTTTTCAGCACAAATGATAATAGTAGGTTTTAATTTTGAAATTTTTATTAATTCTCTCAAGGCTTTTTTAAATTGATTTGTCTTGGTGTATTCTTCATAGCCTCCTTCTCTAAAACCACCTAATTTTTCAAAATGGAAATATTCAATTTTGTTTTCTTTTAAAAACTTTTTTAGGTTTTCTTTTTTAAAATGAGGAAACCATTTTGAAGTAGGCCAACGTCTTACATCTAAAACAACTTCAATCTGATAATCCCTTAAAATCTCTAAAAACTCTTTTATAGAACGATTAGAAGTGCCAAGAGTATAAACTTTCATTGGTTTGGTTTTTGTCTCTTTCTTTAAAATTAACTTTTAAAATCAATTTTTTTCAATTTAAATTCTTGACAAAAAAGAGAAAGATAAGTTAAATTAAAATTAGTTTATGAAAAGTCTATTTTCAAAAATTTTAATTTTTATTTTTTTGATAGTTTTTATTTTTGGAGGAGTTTTAATTTGGAAGCATTTCTCAAAAGAAAAACCACCTTTTTCAAAAACTCCTCCTCCTACTCTTTCTATAGAACCTGTTGACCTATCTGGAGTTTCTACTCAAAAGATAGCTTTTGCCAAATATTATTCTTTACAACCTTTAGAGATTTCTTTAAAAACTCCTCAATATAGCTTACCTTTAAAAACTACTCAAATTGCCAATTTTGAAGATTTTTCTAAAAAAATTTCTTTATCTCAGGAAGCTTTACATCTTTTAAAAAAGAATGGTTTTGTAGTCATTAAAAATCCTTTTAATCCAAAAGAGGAAGATATTACAAGACCTTATAAAATTTTAAAAGAAAAAGGTATTCCAATTTTTATTACTTCAGATTCTCTATTACATCTTTACCATATTCAATTTGACGAAACATTGAGACAGATTGAAGAAAAAGAATTTTACGATAAAATCTGGCAAATCAGCAAAACGCTTTTTGAGGCTTCTCAAGAAAATTATCAAAAAGCAACCGGCGATTTGAAAGAAGCATTAAAGAGAAATATTGCCTACTTTTCTGTTGCTTTAAGTTTACTAAAACCAAAAGAAAACCAAATTTGTCCTCCTTCTGAAAATTGCAAAGACCCCGGTATAGCCAGCGCTTATTTTACAGAACAGGATTTAGATAAATATAAATTTGAGATTCCTGATTTTGTCAAAGAACAAGTTGAAAAAGAATTGGAATTGATAGAAAAACATCAGGGATTTTCTAACTCGCCGATTTTCATTTACAGAGAAGATTATTCCCAATATGTTCCAAGAGGTCATTATACAAGATCAGAGAAATTGAAAAACTATTTTAAGGCAATGATGTGGTATGGTAGAATATCAATGCTTTTGAAGGGAACTGATCAAGTAGGACCCGGAAAAGATTGTAATGATTTTCCTCCCTGTAAGGCACTTATTTCTTTATATGATGCCAAAATTCAAACAATTCAGGCATGCTTGATATCTTCAGAATTTGCTAAAAATAAGAAATTAAAAGATGACTGGGAAAGAATTTATTCAGTTACTGCTTTTTATGTTGGTTTTTCTGATGATTTGGGGCCTTATGAGTATTTGGAAGCTTTAAATTCTGTTTTCAATGGAAAATTTGATCCCAACAATCTCACTCAAGAAAATCTTGAAAAGTTGAAAGCAAAACTGGCAGAGTTTAGAGCACCAAAAATTTATGGTGGCACAGGCGAAGCAACTCTTTGGCCACCATTTACCCCAGAGCAGGCAGATAAGGCTTTAGCTCTAACAGCGGGATTCAGATTAATGGGTCAGAGATTTGTTCCCGATTCATACATCTTTAGTAATCTTGTCTCTCCTTATGTAGGGATGTATTTTGGAAAAGATTGTAAAAATACATTCACTTGTGAGTTTACAGCAGGAGGACCTGCTAGGGTTTTTCCTCGAGGATTGGATGTGATGGCTTTGTTGGGTTCTAAAAGAGCGAAAGAAATTTTGCAAGAATTAGGAGATACAGAATACGAAGGTAGAGATGAAAAAGGCGACAAGATAACCTACGAAACCCAATTTCTGAAACTAAAAGAGGAGTTTGATAAATTCAATGAATCTGATTGGCAGAAAAACCTTTACTGGTCCTGGCTTTATGCTCTAAAGCCATTATTGAAAGAATTTGGAAAAGGCTATCCAACTTTTATGCAGACAAAAGCCTGGCAGGATAAAGAGCTAACTACTGCTCTGGCTTCTTGGGCAGAGTTGAGGCATGATACCATTTTGTATGCAAAGCAGAGTTATACTATGACACTCTGGGAGGCCGTTCCTCCTCCTGAAAAACCCGTTGTCGGCTATGTAGAACCAGTGCCAGAATTCTACAATAGATTATTAGCATTAACAAGGATGACCAATAAGGGATTATCTGAAATGAATGTTTTGGATGATACGGCAAAATCCCGGCTGAATAATTTAGAAAAAATTTTAGAAAGATTGGTTGAAATTTCCAAAAAAGAACTTCAAAATGAAAAACTCACCAAAGATGATTACGATTTCATTAAAAACTTTGGAGAAAAATTAAATGGAGTTATTGAAGAAGTTCCAGAAAAATCAAAAAAGACTATAATAATTGCAGATGTTCATACCGACCAGAACACTAAAAAAGTTTTAGAAGAAGGAATTGGTTATGTAAAATTAATGATAGTAGCTTACAAAATCCCAGATGGCAGAATTTTAATTGGAGCAGGGCCAGTTTTTAGTTATTATGAGTTTAAACAACCAATGAAAGATAGATTAACCGATGAAAAATGGCGAAAGATACTAAATACTCAACCTCCTCTTGAACCAGAATGGGTAAAAAATTTTTCACCAAAACAAACAACCTCTTTTTCAACAAAACAACCAATCTCTATTTCGGTCAAAAAACAAGAATATATTCAAGGAGTAGATAAAATAATTTCATTTGAAGTTACAAACAATTCAAAAAGAGACATTTTTTATTATGAGATTTTAGAAGTAACACCTAATTTCAGATTGGAAAGAAAAGTTAAGGATAAAGAGTACAAACCAGCTTATTTTGAAGCATATGAATATTTTGATTGGGAAAAATCTTATTCAAAAGCCTGGGAAGAGTTTAAAAAAGAAAGAAAGCTCCGGGCTACTCTTAAAAAATTAGCACCAAACCAAACAGCAAAGGGAGTTCTTTTTATTTCATATGTAGGAGAAAAAAGTGAGAAAAAATTTAGTAATTATTATCCTGGAGCTTACTTTGAATTTATCCCTGGAGTTTACAGAATTGCTTTTTACTATAAATTTAGTCCTGAGGAAAAAGTAAAAGTAGCCTATTCTCCTGAATTTTTAATTAAATCAAATTGGGGAGAAATTAGTGAATGGAAAACAATTGAAGATAAAAATTATAATTATCAAATAAAATATCCTTTGCAATTTGAAAAAGAATTTCTTAAAAATTGGAAGGTATTTCCTTGTAGTGATTGTGAAGAGTATAAAATAAAAACCATTGCTTCTCTCTCAGAAAATCCGCCCTTAAAAGGAAAACCATTAAATATAAATGGAATTTCATTCCAGCAGTATATAGGAGGAGATTGTGGTATGGGTGTTTGTGAAAATTGGATAGGTTTGTGTGCCAGACAAAACGGGACTTGTTATACTTTTTTAATTAATTGCTCTTTTGCCAGAGGAAGGGGAGAGTATTCTACAATACCAATTAATTGTTACCAACCCCTCAAAATTCTTGAAACCCTCAGATTAACTAACTAAAACTTATGGCGAAATGTGGAAAACATGCAAAAAAATCAATTATGGTCCCGAAAGAAATACTTTGATAAATTTGCACAATTTTTTAGATTACAATATGTTATCACAACAGGAGTGTTTTTAGTAGTACTTCTTGGGTCTTGGATCTGGTATGAACATAAAAAAGCGGAAGAAATACACCGGCGTCTAATAAGCAACTGTATTTTCTTTTGTCTATCTCGCCAAGCTGATAAAATTGGAGAAAAAGCATTTAGAAACCCTTCTATTATGAAAGAGTGTATAGATTTTTGTGAGAAACAATACGGTCAATATATAAATAAATTAAAATTTTGATTTAGAGATAAAATTTTATTAGACTGATTAAATGATGAAAGGGGAGAGGG
>CAZKFX010000010.1:0-3043 GCA_964552375.1 uncultured Candidatus Saccharibacteria bacterium | reverse complement strand
TTTGATTTAGAGATAAAATTTTATTAGACTGATTAAATGATGAAAGGGGAGAGGGGAATGAGGAAAATTTTGATATTTTTAGAGACAAAGAGCTTCAAGAAGAATGCTATTCTTTTGTTGCTCAGAATACAAAAAGAAAATGAATTTTAGAAGAATTTGAAAAAAAGAATATACTTATGAAAGATGCAAAAATTGAACTACCCAAGAAGACAAAAATTGCTGCCTGGTGGATGATTATTGGAGGAATATTGTTTAATGTTTTTGTGTTATTTCTTTTGTGGCAAATAGGTTCAACACCTTCTTCAGTTCCCGAGATGTTTATATTTTGTCTATTAATGGCAGGAATAGGAATTTTTATAGGATTTTTATTATCACTCTCAGGTTTTCTTATTTTAAAAAGAAAAAAGATAGGTTGGATATGTGGGGTATCAATTCTTTTTCTTTTAACATTTCTATTTATTTCTTTTTTGATTTTAGTGGCTATAGTCTTAATAGGAGAGTTCATAAAAGATTTTTCTATTCATCCTATTCTTCTAACAGAGATTTTTGTAGTGGTGTTTTTGTTCTCTCTACCTGCTATAATTTATTTAGTTCCTTTGATTTCTCTTCTTCGTGAGAAAAAAGAATTCTGGAAAATTGCAACTTAATTTTAGACATTTAATCTTCAAGCACAAAATTTATAATAGTAGTTTTACCAGCTTCAACTTTTACTTCTTTTGGTGAAAGTTCTATATATTTTTCACCGATTTTTACTTCTGCCCCAATTTTATAATTGCCAGGATCTAAATATGGGATGAAAAAACAATTTTCTTTCGCTTGTCTTTCAACATCATAAAGCCGTTCATAAAATTCAAAGCATTTTTCTCCTTTTCTTCCACATATTTCATCTACTTTAAATCTAAGTCCTTGATGTATGCACTGATAATATGAAGGAGATTCTGGAGAAAACGATTTTTTACAATCTTCTTTGATCTCTTCTGAATACTTTTTTATTACATTTTCTTCGCATTCTTCTCGGTCCTTTTTACATTCATGTAGTTTTTGTTTAAGTGTTTTATATCCTTTATCAACTATTTCTAAAATAAAAGGTTCACATTTTACCACATGAAATCTTGGTGTCTCAAAACCAATTTCATATACCCAAGCCTCAGTAATTGGATTACCTTCTTTATCTGTAATTTTGCCAGCAATACTTCCGCATTGTTTTAAAGTTATATTTAGTATTTTTGTCTCACCTTTTTTAAGACTAATTTCTCTAAACTCTGACTTCAAATTTAATTTAAAAGGTGGATAAATGGAAAGATGATATTTTCCTTCTATAAGTTTGGTTTCAGATGGTTGAGAACACTCATTAATAATATACTCTCCATTTTTATTTGTATAAACTGAACCAGTACAACCTCGAGCTGTTGTTTTCTCTGAAAAATCAATTCGGACATTTTCAACAGGATTTCCCTTGGGGTCAGTAATTCTCCCTTTAATTACTGTAGGTGGTGAATAATACTCGCCTGTGCAAGAAGGATCGTTTTCTAAAGCAACCTCTTCACAAAATTTCTTCATACATTCAGATAAATCAATTCTTAAAAGTAATTGCCCAGGTTTATAACCAGGGAAGGTTTTTCCTTCTGGAAATGTCCATTCATATTCATAAAATTCAATAAATTTTATTTTGTTTGCTTCTTTAGGATGTAAGAGAAAATAGAGACCAATAGGGGTGATTATAGTTTGCTCACCTTCTTTAAGAAACCGAGAATAATGAGGACAGCGAACGCCTGTCTTGCATATAACTCTAGGGTCTTTAATTCGAAAAGATTTTAATACTTTTCTATCTTGAGAAATTAATCTCATATTCAAAAAAGGACCTTCCGCAAAGGGTGGGAAGGAACTACCGTAGCGGATGATTATCTCTTTCACTGAAAAATTGTTATAATTGTCCCATTTAACTACTAAAGTTACTACTTTATAAAATTCTTTCTGAGCTTTTTTATCATAACCTCTACTTACTTTACATTTTGATATTACCTCGGGTTTTAGAATGATAAATTCATTAGAATAAATTGTTTTCCATTTATTTTCTTTAGTAAGTTTATATTTAATTTTTAATCTATACTCTCCTGAACTTAAATTTGCCTGCCATTCAAATTTTCTATATTCCCCACTTAAATGATATGGTTTTGTCTCTTTTGGTTCTATTTGAATGCAATCTGAAGGTAAAAACCAATTTGATAATTTTTTCCATTTTCCATTTTCTTTTTTTTCAATAGATTCTATAGAACAAACTGGTTTTTCAGTGCCAAAATAAGAAAAGACACTTTCTTTTAAGTAATGCTTAAAATGGATAGTAATTTTTTCTCCTGATTGATACTGATTTTTCTCTGTAACAACCATTATTATTTCTGGTGGTGTAATTTCTTCTATTTCAATAACTTTAATAGTTCCTACTTTTTTTACTACTCCTTTTACCTTAATTTCCTCTCCAATCATTTCCGCAAGACTTGCTACCAGATAAGGTTTCTTGCAAATTCCATCAAGATAGTAACCTGCCACTTTAAAATCATTATTTAGACATTCTTTATTAAAAAGAGGAGAAACCTCTTTTACTATTTCTAACTTTCCTTTAATTTCTACTCGTTTCTCTTGTCCTTTACTTTGAAAAACAAACCACCCTCCAACTCCAATAATTATAATCGCCAAAATCCCAATTAAAATTTTTACTTTTTTGATGATATCCATTTCTTTTTTGCAAACCTTGCTGATTTTTCTCCCAAAATATTTTACCAGAACCAAAAATATATTACTAGAAGAATATATAAACAACCCATCATTTGGTATTGGCATCGATTTTGAAAAAAATAGTGCTGATTTTTTATTCCAAAGTAAAATCCAATATTTAAATAAAAACTGACACAAATGATAATCTAATTCCAATAATTAACTTTGTTTTGAATAATTTTTTTTGTATAATTAAAAAAAATGAGTAGAAAGAGCTTAATTATCGGAGGAGTTGTAATTTTAGTTTGTCTCATTGTGGGTTGTCTTCTTT
>CAZKFX010000009.1:0-30331 GCA_964552375.1 uncultured Candidatus Saccharibacteria bacterium | reverse complement strand
AAGCCGGAATCGCTAGTAACCGTGGATCAGCCACGCCACGGTGAATATGTTCCTGAGCCCTGTACTCACCGCCCGTCACGTCAAGCGAGCTGAGGATGGCTGAAGTTCCACTTCAAAGTGGACCTAAGCCAGACTCAGTGAGAGGGACGAAGTCGTAACAAGGCACGGCTAGGGGAACCTGGTCGTGGACCATTCAATTAATTTGACTTCAATTGGTCGACAGAAGTTGAAGGCGAGAGATCTCTCTTCAACTTCTGGGTGTTGGTCGCGACACCCCAAAACGCGACCCAATTATTCTTCTCTCCAAACTCAAAGGGTCTTTCATGGCTTCATCTTTTTATTTTTTTATTTTTTAATTAATGAAAAAAGAAATCCAAGCTATAATTTCTCTATTTTTAGGAGTGATAGGAATGACAGTTGGGATAATAATATTTGGAATTTTAGAACTTTTTCATTGTCTTTTAATGATTTCTTCACCTCCTTTTTGGGGAAAATGTTTATTTTATGGACTTTGTCCTCTTGTTGGAACAATAGGGATAATTTTTGGAATAAAGGGCATAAATTCTTCAAAAAGAGGATTTGCAATTTTGGGGTTAATGATGTCTTTGATAAGTATTTTTCTTCCTTTGTACTATTTTATAGATTGGACATTTTTTGCTCCTTAAAGAAAGATTTTAAAAAGGTCGCTAAAGATAAATTTTAAAAATTTTTTTTATGAAAGATTTAATTAAAAAAACTCTTTTGGCTGGATTGGGATTTCTTTCTCTAACAAAAGATAAAGCTCAAGAGGTAGCTCAAGAATTAGTAAAAAAAGGAGAAATTTCAAAAAAGGAGGCTGAAAAATTTGTAAAAGAATTAATGGAAAAAGCAAAGAAAACTAAAGAGGATACAGAAAAAAAGGTAGAAGAAATTGTTAAAAAAACCTTGAAAAAATTAGGAGTTCCTCAAAAGAAAGAAATAGAAAAATTAAAACAGGAAATAAAAAGTTTAAAAGAAAAATTGGCTAAAAAAGAAAAGAAAAAGTAAAGAATGGAAAAGATAATTTGTGAGAGAGAAATTTTAGAAAAGAGAAAAAAAGAATTTAAAAAAGCAGGAATTGAAAAATTAGCAATTTTCTCTGACTTTGAAAGAACTTTAACTAAAGCTAAAGTAAAAGGAAAAAATGTTCTTTCTTTTTCAGGAATTTTAAGAGAGAGTCCTCAATATTTAGGAAAAGAATATTGCCAAAAAGCAAAAGCTTTATTTGAAAAATATTTTCCTATTGAAGAGAATACCCAAATTCCAATTTACAAAAGAAAAAAAGCAATGCAAAAGTGGTGGCAGAGTCATTTTAGTTTATTGGTAAAATATGGTTTGACAAAAAAAATTTTAAAAAAAATTGCTAAAAGTAAAAAAATAAAATTGAGAAGGGGAGTAAAAAAATTTTTTTTATTTTTAAGAAAACATCAAATTCCTTTAATTTTAATTTCTGCTTCTGGATTAGGAAAGGAAACTTTAGAATTTTTTTTAAAAAAAGAAAAATTATTTTTTCCAAATGTCCAAATAATTTCAAACGAATATTTATGGGATGATAACGAAAAAGCAATTAAAATAAAATCTCCTATTTTGCATTCTTTAAATAAAGACGAAATAAATTTTAAAAATTTTCCTCACATTTATGAAAAAATAAAAAATAGAAAAAATGTAATTTTGTTGGGAGACATGATAGAAGACGTAAAAATGATCAAAAACTTTGACTACGAAAATGTAATTAAAATAGGTTTTTTAAATGAAAGGGTTTCAGAAAAAATAAAAAAATATAAAAAAGCTTTTGATTGCTTAATTTTAAATGATGGTTCTTTTTTGTTTGTAAATAAATTACTAAAAGAGGTAATTTAATGAGAAAAAAATTTGACCAAAAAGAATTTGAAAATTTTATTTTAAATAACAAAGTAATTGGATTTTTTAAAAAGCCTATTTTACTTAAATCAAAAAGGCTTACTCATTATTACATTAATTGGCGAAATGTAACCCAGGATGTATTTTTAATAGACAAATTGTCAGATTATATAATTTCTTTTGTCAAACAAAAGAAGATAGACTTTGATTGTTTTTATGGAGTACCCGAGGCCTCAACAAAGTTAGCTCTTATCGCCCAATATAAATTTGCGAAAAATTCAAAAAATTTTTCTTTAGGAAGTCATTGTTTGCCAATGGGAAGAAAATATCCCAAAGATCATGGAGAACCCAAAGATAGGTATTTCATTGGAGCTCCTAAAGGGAAAGTGTTAATTTTAGAAGATGTTGCTACTACTGGAAGTTCTATCTTTGAAACTTTAAAAATTTTAAAAAAAATAAAAGTAAAAATAGTTGGAGTTTTGGTTTTAACAAATAGAATGGAAAAAACAAAAGAAGGAATTTCTGTAAAAGAAAAAATAGAAAAAAAAGGAATTTCTTTTTTTGAAATGAGCAATGTTTTTAGTCTTTTACCCAAAGCCTGTAAAAAGTTTAATCCTAAAAAAGAAATCATTAGAGAAATAGAAAGGTATTATCAAAATTACGGAATAGAAAAATTAAAGCTTTTATGAAAAAAATTATTAATTATCCAGTAATTGACCTTCATACTCATTTGAGAAATGATATTCCCCGACACACCAAAGAAGCAAAAGAAGCGGGAATTGATGTTTTAGTTTATATGGCAAATTCTAATCCTCCATTGGATAATTTAAAAAGAATAAAAGAGTCTTTGAGAAAAAAAAGATATTGTCAAGCCTTTCCAGTTTCAGCTATTACTAAAAATTTAGAAGGCAAAGAATTAGTTGAAATAGAAAAGATTAAACCTTATGTTGTAGGTTTTAGTGATGATGGGAAATATTTAAAAGATTTAAATTTACTCAAAAAAGCTTTAGAAAAAAACGTTTTGATTTTAGCCCATTGCTCACCTCCTTATGAAATTGGCTTGAAAAATCCTTTATTGGAAACAGAATATGTTAAAAGATATTTGAGGGTTTTTAAAAAAGTAAAAAAAGGAAGGTTACATATCCAACATGTCAGCAAAAAAGAAACGGTAAAGTTAATAAAAAAAGCTAAAAAACAGGGATTAAAAGTTACTTGTGAGACTTGTCCTCATTATTTTACCTTTACTAAAGATGATTTAGAAACCAAAGTAAATCCTCCTTTAGCTGAAAAAGATGATGTTTTAGCAATAAGAGAAGGGTTGGCAGATGGAACTATTGATGTAATTTGTTCAGATTATGCTCCTTTACCAAGAAAAACCGGAATTGCAGGTTTTAGGGCTTTTATTCCTTTATGTTTTGGTTTAGTCTTAGGGAAGGTTTTAACCCAAAAACAGTTAAAAGAAAAAATTTATTTAAATCCCAAAAAAATAATTGAAGAAAGTCTTCAAAGAGAAATTAATTTTTGAAAAATTTTAATGACAGAAAAAGAACTAAAAAGGCATCAAATAGCAACAAAAAAATTAGAAAAAATAAAAGAGAGAGCTTTTAAATTTATTAAAGATAATTTAGAAAAAATAACAGAATATCAAGTATCTCAATTTATTTTAAAAGAATTTAAAAAAGAAAATTTGATAACAGATGATAAAATAAAAAGACCAATTGTAGCAACAAGAGAAAATACTTCTTTTGTTCATTATTTTCCCCAAAAAAGAAAATCAAAAATAATTGGCAAAAACAATTTAGTTTTAATTGATATTTGGGCAAGATTAAATGAAAGGAGAGCTCCTTTTGCTGATCTCACTTTTGTAGCCTACACAGGAAAAAATATTCCTTTAAAAATTAAAAAAATTTTTAAAAGAGTAATTGAAGCAAGAGATTTGGCAATAAATTTTATAAAGGAAAATTTAGAAAAAAAGAATTTACCTCAATGTCAAAAAATAGATAAAATAGTTAGGGATTATTTTAAAAAATTTGATTTAGATAAATATTTTTTACACAATTTGGGACATTCTTTGGGCTTTAAATTAGTCCATGGAAGGTATTTTAGATTGGGCAAAAAAGCTAAAGGAAAAATTAAAATTCAAATTCCTTTTACGATAGAGCCTGGTCTTTATTTTAAAAATTCTTTTGGAATAAGGAGTGAAATTGATTGTTATATAGATAGTCATTGGGAATTGAAAATTACAAGCTTTCTTCAAAAAGAATTGATAAAATTATAATGTCTTTTGAAAAATATTTATTTTCATTAAAAAAATATATTTTTGTTAGTCTTTTAATTTTTATTTTGGGAATTTTTTATGGGTATTTTTCTGCTAAACTTTATCCAAAAGAGGCAAAAAAAATTCTTTTGGAGCTTCAAAACAAATTTGAACCTGTCAAAGATTTTTCTTTAGTAGGACAATTTTTATTTATTTTTTTAAATAACAGTTTAATTGCCTTTGCGACTATAATCTTGGGAATTTTTTTTGGAATAATTCCATTTTTAATTTTATTTTCAAATAGCACTATTTTAGGATTGGTAATCTATTTTGCTAAATTGAAGTTAGACTGGACAAAAATTTTTCTTTTGCTGTTCCCTCATGGAATTTTTGAAATACCAGTAATAATTTTAGCTAATGCCATTGCATTTAAATTAGGAAAGACGTTTTTGTGGCAGATTTTAAAAAAAGAAAAAAGATTGAAAAAAGAATTCAATTTAGCAATAGAGTTTTATCTAAAATTTTTGCTTTCTTTTTTGGCAATAGCGGCAACAATAGAGGTAGCTTTGGGGAGGTTTTTTATAAAATAAAACCATGAGGTTTTTAATTTTGTTTTTTTGGTATCAAATTGTTGTTAAAAAAATTTTTTTGTGGCTTTATTTTTGGCAGTTGAAAGAATATAGAATAGATAGATTTTTAGAAGGATTTAAGACAAAAAAAGGTAAAAATCTTCTTTTTAACTTTCTTAATTTTTCGAAAATTTTTCTTTTTTTGATTTCTTTTTTTTCTTTTTCTTTATTTTTCTTTTTTTTATTTTTCCTTTACCTTTTAGAAAGCTTAAAAACCTTTAAAGACCTTCTTCAGCTTAAAATAAAAGTTCCTGTATTTACTAAAAAAATTATTCTTTTAACCTTTTTTTCTTTTTCTTTTTATTTTTTCTTCCCTTTATTTTTCTTTGAAAAAGAAAAAATTTTCATTTTAATCCTTTTGATATTAGATATTTTAACTCCAATTTTTGTTTCTTTTTTAATTTTGTTTTTTCAACCTTTTGTTGCTTTGATAAAATGGATAATTTGCCAAAAAGCAATTAGAAAAATAAAAGATTTTAAAAATTTAATAACAATCGGAGTAGTTGGCAGTTATGGAAAAACATCAACTAAAGAATTTTTACATTTTATTCTTTCCAAAAAATTTCCAGCATTAAAAACAAAACTCCATCAAAATAATGAAATGGGAATTTCTCAAACCATTTTAAATGAATTAAAAAAGGAATACAAATTTTTTGTTTGTGAAATGGGAGCTTACAAAAAAGGTGAAATTGAATTTTTGTGTAAAATTGTAAAACCAAAAATTGGAATTATTACTGGAATTAATCCTCAACATTTATCTCTTTTTGGTTCTTTTGAAAACTTAATTTTTGGAGAAGGAGGAAAAGAATTAATAAAGAGTTTGCCTCAAGATGGACTAGTGATTTTTAACGGAAACAATGAAATTTGTTTGAAAATTTTTAAAGAAACCAAAATTAGAAAAAAAATTGTCTTTAAGGGAAAAGGTGGAAAAATAGAAAATAATTTGCAGGCAGATTTGTGGGCAGAAAATATTAAAGTAGAGAAAGAATTTGTTTCATTTTCAATTTTTTCAAAAGATGGAGATTTTGCTAAATTTAAAATAAATTTATTAGGAGAACATAACGTAGAAAATATTCTTTTGGCAAGTTGTTGTGCTAAAGAGTTTGGTTTTAAATTAAAAGAAATTAGCGAAATTTGCAAAGATTTAAAACCTTTGCCTCATCAAATGGAATTAAAAAAGACAAAAAATAAAATAAACCTAATAGATTCAACCTATTCTACCAATATAAATGCTATTTTTTCTCATTTGGATTATTTGAAAGTGTGGGAAAAAAAGAAAATAATTGTGATGCCTTGTTTGATTGAATTAGGAAAAGAATCTAAAAAAGTTCACCAAAAAATAGGAGAAAAAATTGGAAAGATCTGTGATTTGGCAATAATTACTAGCAAAGATTTTTTTGAACAAATAAAAAAGGGGGCAAAAAAAAGAGAGATTTTTTATTTTGACTCTGAAAATCCAAATTTAATTTTTCAAAAACTTAAAAATTTTTGCCAAAAAGATGATGTAATTTTATTAGAAGGAAGACTTCCTACAAAATTAGTTTCTCTTTTAATGGATTTATGATAAAAAAACCAATTTTTGTTGCCCTTTCTCCAAATACCCAAAAAGATGATATTTTTTTGGCTTCAAAATTGCTCTTTCAGCCTTGGAAATGGAAAAGAGGTAAAGGTTTAGTTTTTTTAGAAAAAGAACTAAAAAAATATTTAAAAACAAAATATATTTTTTTATTTAACAGTGGGAGGTCAGCTTTAATGGCAATTTTAGATGCTCTAAATATAAAAAAGGGAGACGAGATATTAGTTCAAGCTTTCACTTGTAATGCCTTAATAAATCCCATCTTAAAAATAAAAGCTAAACCTGTTTTTGTAGATATTGATGAAACTCTTAATTTAGATCCAAAAGATTTAAAAAAGAAAATTACTCCTCATTCCAAAGCAGTAATAATTCAGCATACTTTTGGTTATCCTGCTAAAATAAAGGAGATTTTAAAAATTACAAAAGAATACAATCTTTCTTTAATTGAAGACTGCGCTCATAGTTTAGGGGCAAAATATGAAGGGAGACTTTGCGGGACATTTGGAAAAGCAAGCTTTTTCAGTTTTGGAAGAGACAAAGTTATTTCTTCAGTCTTTGGAGGAATAGCTATTACTAATGATGATAGAGTAGGGGAGAATTTAAAAAATTTTTATCAAAAATTAAATTTTCCATCCTTCTTTTGGATTTTCCAGCAATTGCTCCACCCCATTTTAATTAATATTTTTGTTTTTCCTGCTTTTTGTGTCCATCCTTTTTTAGGTAAAATTTTCCTAAAATTTTTTCAAAAAATTTCTCTTTTGTCAAAAGCTGTCTTTGATATAGAAAAAAAGGGGGGAGTTGCAAAGTATTTTCCAAAAAAAATGCCAAATGCTTTGGCAATTTTAGCTTTAAATCAATTTAAAAAATTGGAAAAATTCAATTACCACAGAAAAAAAATAAGTCAATTTTATACTGAAAATTTAAAAGAAAAATTCATTTTCCCTTTTTTAAAAAAAATTAAAAATAATCTTTCTCCCATTTATATGAGATTTCCGATTTTTATTTCAAAAAATTCTTCAAAAATCATAAAAAAAGCAGAAAAAGAAAAAATCTTTTTAAAAGATGGTTGGCAAGGAAGTGTGATTTTACCGCCTGACACAAAAACTGAAAAAATGAGATATATTTTTGGAAGTTGTCCCTTTGCAGAAAAAATTTCAAAAAAAATTATAAATTTGCCAACTTCTCCAAGGATATCTGAAAGAGACGCCAAAAGAATAGTCAACTTTTTAAATGAAATTTGATAATATAAATATTTATGGAAATGAAATTAAAAGACATCAAAGATAAAAAATTATGGGAAGATTTTTTGTCAAAATGTAAAGAAAAAACTTTTTTGCATTCTTGGAATTGGGGGGATTTTCAAGAGAAAATGTCTGAAAAAGTTTGGAGATGGGGAATTTTAAAAAAAGAAAAATTGGTAGCTTTAGCTTTGGTTTTAAAAATAAAAGCTAAAAGAGCAAATTTCTTTTTTATCCCTCATGGACCCGTAATTTTGGATGAAAATGAAAACTTTAAAGAAGATTTAAAAAGAGAGGTTTTAAAAACAATTTTAGATAAATTGTCCCAAATTAATAAGACTGAGAAATGCTGTTTTTTAAGAATTAGTCCTATTTTTGAGAAAAAAAGAGAAAACATCAAAATTTTTGAAAAATTAGGGTTTATTCCTGCTCCTATTCATATTCATCCAGAAATGACTTGGGAGCTTAAAATTGACGTTCCTGAAAGCGAACTTTTAATGGGAATGAGAAAGACAACTCGGTATTTAATAAAAAGAGCTCAAAGAGAAAAAAATATAAAAATAAAAAAGAGCGTTGATTTAAAAGATTTAGAAAAATTTTATGAAATATATCAAGAGACAGCAAAAAGAAGACATTTTATTCCTTTTTCTTTTGAATATTTAAAAAATGAGATTTTATCTTTCCAAAATGACAATCAAATTTCTATTTTTTTAGCAAAATACTCACCAGATCCTTTAAAAGAAAAAGAAGAAATTATTTCTGGGGGAATTTTTATTTTTTGGCAAAAAATTGCTTTTTATCATCATGGAGCTTCTTTACCAAAATATCCTAAAATTCCTACTTCTTATTTGCTTTTATGGTCAGCAATAAAAGAGGCTAAAGAAAGAGGATGTGAATACTTTAATTTTTGGGGAATTGCTCCAAGAGAAGATGCTTTCCATCCTTGGCAGGGTCTTACATTATTTAAAACTGGGTTTGGGGGTTACAAAAAAGAATATGTGAAAACTCAAGATTTTCCTTTTTCAAAAAAATATTGGCTAATTTATATTTTTGAAACCTTAAGAAGATACAAAAGGGGCTTGTGAAAAAATTTCCCAAAAGGTATTTAAAAAAGAAAAAAATATCTTTTAAAGAGCGTCTTTTTTTGTTATTTTTTTGTTTTTTGATTTCTTCTTTTGGTATTTTTTATTTACTTTTTTTTTATCATTTATTTCAAATTAAAGAAATTGAGGTAAAAAGTTTTTTTGAAAAAAAACAAAATGTTAAAAAGGAAGAAATTTTAAATTTGGCAAAAAAGAAAATTAAAAAAAATTTTTTATGTTTTTCAAGTCAAAGTATATTTTTGGCAAATTTAAGAGAAATGGAAAAAAGTCTTTTGGAAAACTTCCCTCAATTAAAAGAGGTTAAAATTAAAAGAAAATTACCAAACAAAATATTAATTGAGGTCAAAGAGAGAAAACCAATAGCTATTTTTTGTTTTAAAAAAAATCAAAATTGTGCTTTAATTGATAAAGAGGGAAAAGTAATAAGGATTTTATCTTTTAAAGAAGATCTTTGGAAATTACCAAAGGTTTTGTCAGAAAATGGAAATTTAAAATTAAAAATAGGCAAAACAGTTTTAGAAAAAGAAAATGTTGAAAAAATTTTAGAAATTGAGAAATATTTAAAAAAAGAAAAAATTGACATTGAAAAATTTGAAATTTTCAAAGAAAAATTAGTAGTTTTTACTTTAGAGGGATGGCAGGTCTTTTTTGATCTTTCAAAAAATATTTCAGAGCAGATTTTTTCTTTAATTTTTCTTTTAAAAGAAAGGTTTCCTATTGAAAAAAGAAAAAATTTGGAATATATTGACCTTAGATTTGGAAACAAGATTTTCTTTAAATAAATTTATGCTAAAAAGAATTTTTGTTGCCATAAATTTACCTGAAAATATTAAAAAAGAATTAATGGCATTTAAAGAAAAATGGCAAAATTTAATTTGCAAATGGACAAAAAAAGAAAATTTGCATTTGACTTTAATTTTTATTGGTTACATTAAACCGTCTTTTTTAAAAAATGTTTTTGAAGCTACAGAAAATGTTTGTCAAAAGTATTCACCATTCTTTTTGAATTTAAAAGAAATTTCCTTTGGACCTCCTCAAAAGAGACCTCCAAGAATGATTTGGGTGAAAGTTGAAAAAAATCCAGATTTAATAAATTTACAAAAAGAATTGAAAAATTCTATTTTTAAAAATTCCCTTTCTGAAAAATTTAAATTAGAATTAGAAAAAGAAGATTTTTTTCCCCATATTACTTTAGCAAGAATTAAAACTTATCATTTAAGACAAATGGAAGAAATTCCAGAAATTAAAGAAAAAATAAATTTAAAATTTAAAGTAAATTTTGTAGAAATTATGGAAAGCAAATTAAAAAGAGAAGGGCCTCAATATTTTGTATTACAAAGATTTCCTCTTTCTAAAATATGATTTATTTTATCGGAATTGGGGGAATTGGGGTTTCTGCTTTGGCTCAATATTATTTAGAAAAAGGAGAAAAAGTTTCAGGTTCTGATTTGTGCCCTTCACAAATTACTGAACTTTTAGAAAAAAAGGGGGCTAAAATATTTATTGGAAAGCATAAAGCTTCAAATTTAAAATCCCAAAATCCAGATTTAGTAATTTATAGTCCTGCTATTTCTCCAAATAATCCTGAATTAAAATTTGCTAAAAAATTAAAAATAAAATGTCAAAGTTATCCCCAGGCCTTAGGAGAACTTACTAAAAAATATTTTACAATTTGTGTCTGTGGAACTCATGGAAAAAGCACAACTACAGCTTTAATAAGTTTAATTTTGATAAAAGCTAATTTTGATCCTACTGTAATTTTAGGAACAAAATTGAAAGAGTTTCAAAATTCAAATTTTCGCAAAGGAAATTCTCAATATCTGGTAATTGAAGCAGACGAAAACTTTGCTTCTTTTTTGAATTATTGGCCCAAAATTATTGTTTTGACAAATTTAGAGCCAGATCATTTAGATTTTTACAAAAATTTCAAAAATTATATTTTAGCTTTCAAAAAATTCATTTTCAAACTTCCAAAAGATGGAATTTTAATTGCTAACAAAGATGACAAAAATATTTTTAAAATTTTACCTCAAAAAAAGAAAATTGAGTTTTATTCTTTATCACAGCCTGAAGCTAAAAAAATAAAAAAAATATTAAAAATTTTTGGCAATTTTAATGTTTCTAACGCTTTGGCGTCACTTTCTTTAGCTAGAGTTTTCAAAATTCCAGATAATTTGAGTTTTGAGGTTTTTTCTCAATATGAAGGAAGTTGGCGAAGGTTAGAAACTTTTAATTTTAAAATTGACAATTTAAAAGGAAAATTAATAATAGATTATGCCCATCATCCAACCGAAGTCGAATTGACTTTAAAAGCTATAAAACAAAAATGGAAAAACAAAAAAATAATTTGTATTTTTCAACCCCATCAATATCAAAGAACTTATTATCTGTGGGACAGATTTGTTAAGGTTTTCAAAGAAATCCACTTGGAAAAAATAATAATTACTGATATATATGAAGTGCCAGGGAGAGAGAGTAAAAAGATAAAAGAAAAAGTAAATTCAAAAAAATTAGTTGAAAAAATCAACAAAAAAGAGGTAATATATTTGGAAAAAGAAAAAATAATTCCTTATTTGAAGAAAAATTTAAAACCAAAAGAAATTTTAGTTTTGATGGGAGCTGGCGATATTTATAATTTAAAAGAAAAATTAAAAATATGTTAAAAGAAAAGAAAATTTTAATTGGAGTTAGTGCTAGTATCGCCATTTACAAAATTTGCAATTTGGTGAGGTTGTTAAAGAAAGAAAAAGCTATTGTAAAAGTGATAATGACAGAAAAGGCAAAAAAATTAATCTGTCCTGCTATTTTTGAAACCCTAACTTCCTATCCTGTTTATACTTTTGAATTTGAAACTTGCCAAAAAGTTCTTCATATTGATTTGGCTGAGTGGGCAGATATTTTCATTATTGCTCCAGCTACTGCAAATACTATTTCTAAACTGGCTCATGGAATTGGGGACAATTTACTTACTTTAGTCTTTTTGGCTTTACCAAATCAAACTCCGGTTATTATAGCACCTGCAATGAATGAAAAAATGTTAGAAAATATCTTTGTGAGAGAAAATATAGAAAGATTGAAAAAAAGAAAAAATCTTAAAATATTAGAAAGTCCTACAGGAATTTTAGCCTGTGGTACAAAAGGTAAAGGTAAAATGGTAGAACCTGAATTTATTTTAGAGAAAATAAAAGAGGTTTTTTCTCATAATGAAAAAAATTAAAGCTGTTATTTTTGATTTAGATGGGGTAATTTCAGATACTCAAAATCTTCACTTTGAAATAGAAGTAAAATTGTTTAGAGAAATGGGATACAATGTTGATTTGGAAAAAATGAAAAAATTTTCAGGTGTTGCTGAGAGAGAAAGCTACAGCAAAATTTTGGGAAAAGAAATTTCCAAAGATGAAATTGAAAAAATAGTAAAAAAGAAGGTGGAAATTTTGATGAAATCAAATAAAATAAAACCGATTCCAAATGTAGTCAATTTGATTAAAAGATTAAAAAAAGAAGGATTTAAATTAGGGGTAGCTTCTTCTTCAAAAAGAAAATTTGTAGAATTTGTCTTAAAAAAATTTAAAATTAAAAATCTTTTTGATGCTATTTTGACCCAAGAAGATGTAAAATTTACAAAACCTAATCCTGAAATTTATTTAAAAACAGCAAAAGCCTTAAAAGTAGCTCCTCAAAATTGCCTTGTTTTTGAAGATGCCCCCGCTGGAATTTTGGCAGCAAAATCTGCTAAAATGAAATGTATAGGTATTACAACTAATTTCAAAAAAGAAGATTTAAAAAATGCAGACAAAGTAATTTTTAATTTTGGAGAGATTTTGAGTAAAAAGGATTTAAAAAAATTTTTTGAAAAAATATAAATTTGTCCCCATAGCTCAATTGGATAGAGCATCAGCCTCCGGAGCTGAAGATGGAGGTTCAAATCCTCCTGGGGACACAAAATGAAAAGAAATTCTTTTGTTGCTTTGGTTGACAAAAAAGATAGGGAAATTGGCAAAGAGGAAAAAATTAAAGCTCACAAAGAAGGAAAATTGCATCGGGCTTTTTCAATTTTTATATTTAATAAAAAAGGAGAATTGCTTTTGCAAAAAAGACAAAATGGAAAATATCATTCTCCAGGACTTTGGTCAAATACTTGCTGTTCTCATCCAAGACCAGGAAAAGATATTAAAGAAGAAGCAGAAAGAAGATTAAAAGAAGAAATGGGAATTAAAGCTAATTTAAAAGAAGTTTTTTCATTTATTTATAAGGCAAAAGTGGGGGATTTGATTGAATATGAGTTTGATCATGTATTTTTTGGAAAATTTGATGGAAAACCAAAACCCAACAAAAAAGAAGTAAAAGACTGGAAATGGCAAAATTTAAAAGACCTCAAAGAAGATATTAAAAAAAACCCACAAAAATATACTCCTTGGTTGAGAATAATTTTAACTAAATATGAAAATAAAGGCTTTTTTTAAATTGTTAAGACTTTTTGATGCCAAAGGGTATTTTCTTTTTTGTCTTTTTGGATTCTTATTAGCTAAGGGCTTTAATTTTCCTTTAACGGATATTTTAATCTTTTGGATTTTGGTTTTTTTGGGAGCAGGTTTTGCTTTTTCAATTAATGAATGTTTTGATCAAAAAGAAGATAAATTTAATTTTACAAAAGAAAACCCCATTTTAAAAAAAGAAATCACCTTTAAAAGAGCAACGATTTTCTCTTTGTCTTTGGCTTTTTTGGGATTGATAATAGCTTTTTTTTATTCTTTTGAAATATTTTTGTTTTCTCTTTTTGGCGGGCTTTTAATATTTTTTTATTCAGCTCCTCCTTTAAGATTTAAATCTAATCCTCCTCTTGATATTCTTTCTCACGGATTATTTGGAGGAACTCTTTTGGTGGCTTTCCCATTTTTCTTTTTTAAAACAGAAATTTATCTTTTTCACATTTTTATTTTCATTTTGGCTTTTTTTGTCTCCGTTTTACTTGAATTGAGAAATGAATACGAAGATTTTGAAGCTGACAAATTAGGAGGAGTTAGAACTACCGCCCATATTTTGGGAAAAGAAAAAACAAAAAAAATAATAAATTTCTTGATTTTAGGATATCTTTTTTTGCTTTTTTCTTTTTTTGGAATTTTTGTTCAAAAGTTTTTATTTGTGTTTTTTAGTTTAATTTTAATTTTTTTGGCTTTCTTTTTATTTTTCCCAAATTTTAAGTTTACAAAAAACTACAAATTATTAGATTTTTTCAATGTTTTGAGTTGGAGCTTAATTTTGTTGGCTAAAATATGAAAAAATTTCCTTTTGAGTTGACTAAATTAAAAGAAAAAATCCAACAAATTATTGAAAATTATCTTCCGCCAAAAATTAAAAGAAAATGGCTTGAGTTTTTAATTAGAGAAACGAAAAATCTTCATTTTGAAGCTATTGAAAGAGCTATTTTGGAACCTTGTCAAGAATTTTTAAAAAGAGGAGGAAAAAGATGGAGAGCAATTTTATTTTTATTGTTAGTAAAAGGGCTTGGAGGGAAAATAGATAAATTTAAAGATTTTGCCATTTTACCCGAACTCATTCACCAAGGAAGTTTAATAATTGATGATATAGAAGACAATAGTGATTTAAGAAGAGGAAAACCTTGTTTGCATAAAATTTATGGGGTAGATATTGCTTTAAATTTGGGAAATTTTCTTTATTTTTTTCCAAATTTAATTTTAAGAGAAAAAAAGAAAGAAATAAAAAAAGAAATAATAAATGAAATTTATGAGCTTTATTTTCAAGAAATGATAAATTTGAGTTTAGGCCAAGCAATGGATATTTTTTGGGCAAAAAAGAAAATAAGGAATATAAAAGAAAAAGAATACCTCAAAATGTGTGCTTTAAAAACAGGTTGTCTTTCAAGATTTTCTGCAAAATTGGCTGGCATTTTGTGTCAAAAAGGAAAAAAAGTAATAGAAAAATTGGGAAAATTTGGAGAAAGTTTGGGAATAGCCTTTCAAATCCAAGACGATATTTTAGATCTTACTTTAAAAGGGAAAGAAAGAGAAAAATTTGGAAAGGTCTTTGCTCAAGATATTACCGAAGGTAAAATGACTCTTTTGGTAATTTTAGCTTTAAAAAGAGCCAATTTAAAAGACAAAAAAATGCTTTTGGAAATTTTAAATAAAAAAACAAATGACAAAAAAGAAAAAGAAAAAGCTATAGGAATTATTAGAAAATATAAAGCGATTGAGGATGCTAAAAATTTGAGCAAAAAAATTGTTAAAGAGAGCTGGGAAAAAATAAAAGATCTAATTTCTGATCCTTTTGCAAAAAGAAAATTAAAAGAATTTTTAAGTTTTCTTTGTGAAAGAAAAATATGAAAAGCTCTTTAATTTCAGGCTTTTACAAACTTTCTTTAAAAGAAAAATTAAAAATTATTAAAAATTTTTGCAAATTAAATAAAAATGATTTGAATTTAATTAAAAAATATCAAGAGCTTCCAGATTTTGTGGAAAAAGAAAATAACATTGGTCCTTTCAAAATTGCTACTAACTTTTTAGTAAATGGTAAAGATTATTTAGTACCAATGGAAATTGAGGAACCATCAGTAGTTGCTGCAGCTTGTAGAGGAGCAAAATTAATTAGAGAAGGGGGAGGATTTTTTGGGAAATATTTGGGAAATGAAATGGTAGGACAATTGCAATTGATTAAAGTAAAAAATTTTCAAAAAACAAAAGAAAAAATTTTAAAAAACAAAGAAAAAATTTTGGAGATAGCAAATGAAACTGACAAATTTTTAATAAAAATTGGAGGAGGTGCAAAAGATTTGAAAATTAAAAAAATAAAAAAATTTTTAATTTTATATTTAATAGTTGATCCAAAAGATGCTTTGGGAGCTAACATAATAAACTCAATGTTAGAAAAAATAGCCCCCTTTTTAGAAAAAATTACAAAAGCTAAAATTGGAGCAAGAATAATTTCTAATTTTACAGAAAATAGAATTGTCATCGTTGAAGGGAAAGTCCCTATAGAAAAATTAGCTCTTGAAAATTTTTCTGGAAAGGAAGTTGCTCAAGCTATTTTATTTTTACAAAAATTGGCAGAAAATGATATTTTTAGAGCAGTAACCCATAACAAAGGGGTAATGAATGGCATTGATGCTGTTGCTTTAGCTACAAATAATGATTTTAGAGCAATAGAATCAGCAGTTCATAGTTTTGCTTTAAAAAATGGTAAATACAGACCTATTACAAAATGGAAATTAGAAGGAAAATTTTTAAAAGGTCAAATTAAAATCCCTTTACCAATAGCTATTGTGGGAGGAGCTACTCAGACAAAAAAATCAAAATTAGCTTTAAAAATTTTAAAAGTAAAAAGTGCCCAGGAATTGGGAATCGTAACAGCTTCTGTAGGGTTGGCTAATAATTTGTCAGCTCTCTCTGTAATTGCTACAGAGGGAATTCAAAAAGGTCACATGAGGCTTCATAGAGAAATTTTTTTATCTCATTAATCTAATTGCTGTTCCTAAAATGGCAAAAACAATACTTAAAATCCAAAAACGCATTACAATTTGTTCTGGCTTCCAATTACGAGCTTCTAAATGATGATGGATAGGGGTACAAAGCCAGATTTTTTTCTTTCTAAATTTTTTTGAGAGCAATTGCAAAATAATCGAACCTACTTCAGCTACCATTATTCCAGCAATTATCGGTAATACCGCTACAGAATCAGTCAAAAAAGCAACTACCGCCATTGTAGAAGTTAATCCTAAAATTCCAGTTTCTCCCATATAAAATTTTGCTGGTGGAATATTAAACCATAAAAAAGCAAAAAGAGCTCCAGATATAGAAGCACAAAAAGTAGCTAAATTTACTTTTCCTTGGGCAAAACTAATAATAGAAAAAGCGCCAAAAATACTGGCAAAAACTCCTCCAGCTAATCCATCTAAACCATCAACTACTCCACCTGCCCAACAAGCTAACATTACAATAATAAATAACAAAATAATCCATTTACCCAAATTTATTTCAATACCTTGAGGAAAATTAAAAATTAAGGGTATAGAAATAGAATCCCAGCCTAATTTAAAATAAAACCAACACCCCCCAATTAATCCAATCAAGGCAACAATTATTAAACGCGTTTTAAAAGACAATCCTCCTCCAATATAACTTTCTAAACTAATTTTTTGGAGAATTTTTTTTCCGCTTTTTTCAAAAACTACTAAAAGATCATCTATTAATCCAATTAAAGATCCAGAAATTAATGTAAAAAGAGGAAGCCAAGTTTGAGCTCTTGACAAATAATTTAATTTTTTAAGCCACCAAGGGGAATGAAATTTAGAAAGAAAAAAAAAGAAAATAATTACTAAAGATACAGAAAACCAAATTAAAACTCCTCCTCCCCTTGGAACACTTGTTTCTCTTTTTTTGTGCAAAGAATAAAAAACTTTAGCTTCTTCTCCAGTAATTGTTTTTTCTCTAGGTCTTTTTTTCCAAAATTTGATTTTATATAAAATTTTAATTAAAAAAGGAGCTAAAATTAAAGAAATCAAAGCAGTTAAACTTGTCATTAATAACAAACGAATGAGATTAAAAGTAAAAAGGGTCATGGTATCTCACCAAAAATCACCACCTTCATTCCAATTTCTGCAAACTGATAAAGTTTTTGGGCACTATCCACTTTTAATCTGATGCATCCCAAAGAGGCAGGTTTTCCGATTTCTTTTTCTCCGATTCTTTTCCCATCTTTACTGATGGGAAGTTCGTGAAATCCATAATCGTTATAAAATCCAACCCAAAATGGAAGCCAACAATTTGCTATTTTAGAATAAATCATTGGAGATTTTTTAATTACAAAAAAAGTCCCAGTAGGAGTAGGGCTTTCTTTTTTACCTGTAGATACTAAAAATTCTTCAATTGCTTTACCATTTTCACACAACTTTACTTTTTGTTTTCTTAAATTAACCTCAATTCCTTTACCCTTTTTTATTTTTTCACAAAAAATTTCAGTTTGAAAATATTTACTTTTTGGACCTTGAGAAAAAACCATAATTTTTTTCTCTTTTTTCAATAAAAATTTGTCTAAATAAGAAATTAAATATTCTGAAAGTAAAATCCCGCTTAAAACTCCCAAAAAAAACACTAAAAAAAATATCAAATAATTTTTTCTTTTTTTCATAATTCCAATTTTATATCAAATTTTAAGAAAAAATTAAAGTATTTTTTACTTAAAAATTGACAGAGAGTTAGACTCTTGTCAATTTTGGTGTTTTTAAAGCTTTGACAACAAAATTTGATATTGAATTTTAAAATTTTTATTTTAAAATGTAAAAAGTAAAAATATGACAAATTTTTTATTAAAAGTGGAAAATTTAAAAGTAAAAGCAAAAGAAAAAGATATTTTAAGAGAAATTAACCTTCAAATAAGAGAAGGGGAAATTCAGGCTCTTTTGGGGCCTAATGGTTCAGGAAAAACAACTTTGGCAGAGACAATTTTGGGAAATCCAAAATATAAAATTGAGAAAGGAAAAATTTTTTTTAAAGGAAAAAACATTACTAATCTTTCACCAGAAAAGAGAGTAAAGTTGGGTTTGGCTTTAACATGGCAAAATCCTCCTTCTTTGGAAGGAATAAAACTTTCTCAAATTTTAGAAAAAATTGCTAAAAATAAAGAGTTTTTGAAAAGCGAATTTTTAAAAGAAGAAAAAGAAATCTTAGAAAGACAAATAAATTTGAATTTGTCAGGAGGAGAAAAGAAAATTTCAGAATTAATTCAAGTAATTTCTCTCAATCCTAAATTGATAATTTTTGATGAAATAGATTCAGGATTAGATTTAAAGAAAATAGAAAAGGTAGCTTTGATTATTAAGAATGAATTAATAAAGAAAAATCCCAAAATTTCTCTTTTGTTTATTACTCATTCTGGAGCCATTTTACATTTTTTTAATCCAAATATTACAAATGTAATAGTAAGAGGAAAAATTATTTGCCAAGAAAAAAATTATAAAAAAGTCTTAAGAACAATTAAAAAATATGGATATGAAAAATGCAAAAAATGTAGACTTTTGGCAAATTGACAATCAAATTAAAAAAATTTCTCAAAAAAAAGGAATTTTAGTTTTACCAATCAAAACAGCTTACAAAAAATTTGATTTTTTAAAAAAACATTTTAAAAAAGAGCCAAAAGAAGGATATTTTATTTGGGTAAAAAGAGATGTTGATTTTCCTCTTTTGGCATGTATTACTATAGCTTCTCCAAGGGTTTCTCAAGAGTTAAAAAATATTTTGATAATTGAAAAAAATGTAAAAGTCAAAATGAAAGCTATTTGTAATACTTTAAAAAATAACCTTTGTGGCTCTCATCAAACAATAGGGAAAGTATTTATTAAAAAAAATGCTTCTTTAGAATATCAACACTTTCATCACTGGGGCAAAAATGATTTTGTTTTGCCTCAATATGAATTTTTTTTAAAAGAAAAGGCAAAATTAAATTATATTTTTAAAAATTTTTCTCCTCCAAAAGAAATGAAAATAAAAACCCAAATTTTTGCTCAAAAAGAGGCTAATTTAAATTTAAATTTTATTATTGAAGGAAAAAACACAAAAATAGATTTAAAAGACATTGTTTTCCTTGAAGGAAAAAATTCAAAAGCTACTGTAAGGTTAAAACTGGTAGCAAGAAAAAAAAGTCAAATTTTTGCTTTTTCTCAGATTATAGCTAAAAATTTAGCAAAAGGGCACTTGGAATGCCAAGGATTATTAGTAGATGATAACTCCAAAATTTCTCTTTTGCCAGCTTTGGTGGTAGAGAAAAAAAATGCTCAATTGACCCATGAAGCTTCTATTGGAAAAATTTGTGAAGAAAAATTGATTTATTTAAGACAAAGAGGATTTTCTGAAAAAGAAGCAATAGATTTAATTGTCAAAGGATTTTTAGAAAAATGAAAAAAATAATTATTTCACTTTCAGGAGGAATAGATTCAGCAGTAGCTGGAGCTCTTTTAAAAAAAAAGAAATTTGAAGTTTTTGGGGTTTTCATGAGACTTTGGAATTTTCCTCCAGAAAGAGAAAAAAGGGCAAAAAAAATAGCTGAAATTTTAAAAATTCCTTTTTTTGTTTTTGATTTTGAAAAAGAATTCAAAATTCAAATAGTTGATAATTATTTTCTAAAAGAACTCAAGAAAGGATTAACTCCCAACCCATGTGTTATATGTAACAAAAAAATAAAATTTGGATTGCTTTTAGAAAAAATAAAAAAAGAATTAAAAATAGAAAAATTAGCTACCGGACATTATGCAAGAATATCAAAAACAAAAAAAGGAATTTTTAAAATTTTCAGAGCAAAGGACGAAAAAAAAGATCAATCTTATTTTTTATGGATGTTAAACCAAAATCAGATAAAAAAAATTGTCTTTCCTTTAGGAAATTTTTTAAAAGAAGAGGTTAAAAATTTAGCCAAAAAATTCAAATTGGATTTTCTTTTAAAGGTGCCTCAATCAAGCAATCTTTGTTTTGTTAAAAACAATTTTTATGATTTTTTAAAAAGCTCTCTTTCTCAAAAAGAAGGGTTTATTTTGGATGAATATTTTAAAATTTTGGGGAAACATAAAGGATTAGCTTTTTATACCATTGGCCAAAGAGAAAAAATTGGAATTTCAGGAGGTCCTTTTTATGTTTTAAAGAAAGATTTAAAAAATAATTTTTTGATTGTCACTAAAGATGAAAAAAAATTATATAAAAAAGAAGTAATTTTTGAAAAACCAAATTGGATTTGTAGAAAAGAACCCAATTTTCCTCTAAAAGTAAAAGCAAAAATTCGTTATCAACAAAAATTATCTACAGCCAAAATAGTAAAAATTAAAAAAAATTTGTACAAAGCGATTTTCAAAGAACCCCAAAGAGCTGTTACTCCTGGCCAATCAATAGTTTTTTATAAACAAAAAGAGCTTTTGGGAGGAGCAAAAATTAAATCATAAAAAATTAAATTTTCTTTATTTTGCTACTTTCACCTTAGCTGGTCTTAGAATTTTTTCTCCCATTTTGTAGCCTTTTTGAACTTCTTCAATTATTATTCCACTTTCTTTTTCTTTATCCTCTACCTCTTCTACCGCCTCATGAAAGACGGGGTTAAATTTTTCTCCCACAGATTTAATTTCTTGTACACCTTCTAATTTTAAAAAATCCAAAATTTGTTTTTTTATTAGTAAAAACCCTTTTATATTTTGATCATTTTTCAATTTTTCTGGTAGAGATTTTTCAGCAATCTCAAAATTATCTAAAATAGGTAAAATCTTTAAAATTAAATTTATTTTAGCAATCTTTGAAACCTCTTCCATTCTTTCTTTTTCTTCTTTTTTGTAATTTAAAAAATCCGCTCTACTTCTTTGCCAACTTTTTAAATATTGATCTTTTAAATTCTCACATTCCTTTAGTTTATTTTTTAACTGTTCAATCTCTTTTTCTAAAGATTCTGTTTTTTCTTTTTTCATAAAATTAAATTATTATTATACCAAATCAAAATACTTAAGTCACCCAATATTTTCTTTTTGTCATTTCATCCCTTTTCATTTCTATTTTCTCTCTTTCTTTTTTAGCTTTTTGACTTAAAGAAAAAAGTTCTTTTTCAGAAAGCTTTCCTAATTTCTCAATCTCTTTTTCTAAAAATTCTTTTTTATTTTTACCTGGATCTTCTAATACCTCTCCCAGTAAAATCTCTAAAATTTGACCTACTTTAGGACCCGGAGGAATTTTTAAAATTCTCATTACATCGTTACCATTCACTTTTAGCATTTTTACAGAAATAGGATCTCTTGATACTTTTTCAATTACATATCTCAAATGTCTTAATTTATAAGGCTCTGCTTTTGGACAACCAGAACCAATTCTATCTGCCATTCTCAATTGAATTAGTTCTTCCATATTTTCCAAACCTACTCTTCTTATCAATCTCCTTACCGCACTCTCTGTTACCTCGCCAACGTTGTAATAAAAAAGATGATATCTCACCAATTTTACAATTTTTTCAATCTTTTTTTTAGGAAATTTCAATCTATTTAAGATTTCAGCTGTCATTTTAGCTCCGACTATTTCATGACCGTAAAATGTAGCATTAGGACCTTCTCCTTTTTTTGTTCTTGGCTTTCCAATATCATGAAATAAAACTGCTAATCTTACATCTAAATTGAAATTTTTTTTAGCAGCGAACTCTAAGGATTTCAAAGCATGCTCATAACAATCATAAATGTGGTGTTTGTTTTGAGATACTTTATAACCTTCTTCTAATTCTGGCACAATATATCTTAACAATTTTAACTTTCTCAACATTTCTATTCCTTCAGCTGCTCTTTTTGACATTATAATTTTCACAAACTCATCTCTTATTCTTTCTTTAGAAACAGCTTGAAGCCAAAAAGAATTCTCTTTTATTCCCTGAATTGTCTTTTCATCCAACCTCCAACCTTCTCCCAAACATACTGCGAATCTCACTGCTCTCATCATTCTTAAAGCATCTTCATTAAATCTTTCTTTTGGATCTCCTACGGTTTTAATTACTTTATTTTTCAAATCTTCTTTTGCTCCAAATAAATCAATAATTTTAGTTTTTCCATCTTCTATTTCTATAGCCATGGCATTTATTGTGAAATCTCTTCTTTTTAAATCCTCATCTAAAGTCTCGGCATATTCTATTTCTGAAGGATGTCTTTTGTCAGTGTATTTTGCTTCTTTCCTAAAGGTTGTTATTTCTATTTCTCTTAATTTGGGGTTTGGGCTACCAGTCAAAACAACTACAGTAAAAAATTTATTGTTATAAAAGCTTTTTGGAAAAATTTTTTGAATTTCATGAGGTTTAGCATTAGTAGTAATGTCCCAATCTTCTGGTTCAACTTTTAAAAGTAAATCTCTAACACAACCTCCTACTATGTAGGCTTGAAAACCTTCTTTTTTTAGTTTTTTAATTATTTCTTTTACCTCTTGAGGAATTTCCATATTTTTTAATTATACTAACACATTTTTACAAAAACAAATTTTAGCTTTAAATTTTCTTGACATAAAATTGAAATTCTTTTTTATTTAAAAGAAATGGAAAAAAAATTAACTAAAAAAATTTTTTTATTGGGAGCTTTTCTTTTTTTGATTTCTCAATTTTTAGGAATAATTACCGCTTTAAATTGGGAAAAAATTCTTTTTTGTCAAAAAATTGAGCTAAAACCAATTTCTCTTTTAGAATTCATTTTTTATTTTTTTGTAAGTACTCTTTTGTTTTTATTTTTTTGTTTTTTAGGAAAAATATTTAAAAAAGAAAAAGACAAAATATTTGTCTCTCTCTTTGTGTTAGTTTCTCTTTTTGGAATGGTTTATTTTTTCTCACCTTACCTTGATTTTTTATCTTTCTTTTTAGCAGGCTTTTTGATTTATCTTTGGCTAAAAAAAAGAACAGTTTTTTTAAATAATTTATGCTTTATTTTGGGTGTAGCAGGGATTGGAGGAACTTTAGCTCTTCATTTTAAACCAAAAGTAATTATTTTTTTGTTAATTATTTTATCCATTTATGATTTCATTGCGGTTTACAAAACAAAGCATATGGTGAAAATGGCAGTTCAAATGATAAAAAGTAAAGTAATTTTGGGTTTGATTGTTCCTCCAAAAATTTCTGATTTTAAAATTGATTTGAGAAATACAAATTTACCAGGAAAATTTTTAATTTTAGGTGGAGGAGATGTAGCTTTCCCTCTTATTCTTTGTAGTAGTTTAGCTCTTGAAAATGTAGTTTTTGCAGTAATTTTAAGTTTTTTTGCCCTAATTGGAGTATTGACAAATTTTTATATTTTAGAAAAACAAAAAACTAAAAAACCTATTCCTGCTCTTCCCCTAATCTCTTTTTTTTCAATTTTAGGATATTTTTTTCTAAAAATTTATTTGTTAAAATAAATCATAAAAATCTTTGGAAAAATATGAGTAGTGAAAATTTATCTTTTTTTAGACATTCTTTAAAAATTCCTCCTCAAAAACTAAAACCAATTACCAAACTTTTACAAGAAAGCTATAAAATTTTTTGCTCAAAAATTAGGGTTTTGTTGGGAATAATTATTTTTCCAGTCGGATTTTCCTTTTTTTGTCGGCTTTTGATGGGTTTTTTAGCAAGCAGTTCTTTTAAATATTCTATTTGGTTTTCTATTATGGGAGCAATTTCTTTCGTAGGTTCTTTTTTCGTTTGGTCGTGGGCAGTACCTTCTTTGATTTATGCTCTCAAAGATAATACTAATATAAAAGAGTCTTATAAAAGAGGACTTAAAATATTACCTGCTTATATTTGGGTTTATTTTCTTTTAACCACCATTATCACCGGAGGTTTTTTGCTTTTTGTTATTCCCGGAATTTTATTTTCTGTTTGGTTTTCTTTAGCTATTTTTGTTTTGGTTTTTGAGAAAAAAAGAGGATTTAATGCTTTACTAAAAAGTCAGCATTTAGTCAAAGGAAAATTCTGGGCAGTTTTTTGGAGATTTTTAATTTTAGGTTTAATTGTAGGGTTAGGAGTAATTTTAATTTCTACTTTAATTTTTCTTATTATAGAAAATCAGCAAATAGAAAATCAGATAAGTGAACTAATAGGTTATTTTTTCCAATTATTTATTTTACCCTTTTTCTTAATCTATGGATTTTTAATTTATGAGAACTTGAGAGAAATTAAAGCTGAAAGTCTATATGTGCAACCCTCAATATGGAGGAAAATAAAGTATATTTTTCCTGCAATTTTGGGAACATTAATTTTTGGTTTAATAATTACCTTTTCTTTTTTAAACATCTTTTTGGGAAGAGACATTCCTCCAATAGATGATAGTGATTTGTGGCTTTCAAAAATAGAAATTCCAAAAAGTGAAAATGCTTTCTATTACCTTAGTCAGGCTCGGGAAGAAATGTATTTACCAAAAGAAAAAGAAAAGAGAAAATTCTTCCAAGAAATGGTTAAAGGCAAAAATTGGGACATTGATTTTGCTAAAGAATTAATAGAAAAAAATGAAAAAGTCTTTGATTATTTTGAAAAAGCAATCACTCTTTCTTATTTTCAATTTCCCCAATTACAAAATCCAAGAACTATTGATGAAAGAACTTACCTTCCAGGCATGGAAGAGTTTAGATATATAGCCCAATTGAACTCAATTAAAGCCAATTATCTTTTGAGTCAAGACAAAGAGGAAGAAGCTTTGGATTTAATTTTCAAGACAATTAAAATGGGCCAAATGATAGAAGATAGCCCGAGACCTCTTTTAATTAATTATTTATTTGGAATGGCTATAAAAGAAATCGGATTGGAAAGATTAAGAATGACGATACCAAAGCTTACTTTGTCTCCTGACAAATTAAAAAATTATATAGCTGAAATTGAAAAGTTTAAAGAGAACGAAGAAGGATTAATCAGAGCAATGAAGATGGAATATATATTGCTTACTAATACAAAATCAAAAATTGATAAGATCTTTTTTGGCGAGCTTTCTAAAGAAGAACTAAAGAAATTAGATATGGAAGATGTTTATTTTGAAATAAAAGGAACAACTTACTTTAATTATCTTTACAAACCAAACCAGACCCAGAAAATTTTTGCTCAATATTATCGGAATTTTATTGATAACGCCAAGAAAGATTGTAATGAAATAAAGGTTGTTAAGATTAAACCCTTAGCTCCTCATTCCAAAATAAAAATGTTATTTACAGAAAATGTAATAGGTAAAGTTTTTCACGATATTTCAATGGCAAATCTTTCAGGTATTTTAGAGAAAAAGTGTCTTGAAGACTTTTCAATAAATGGAACTCAATTGCTAATGGCAATAAGAGCCTACCAAATAGAAACTGGCAAACTACCATCTTCTTTAAAAGACCTTACACCAAAATACCTTTCTGAAATTCCCAAAGATCCCTTTAATGGTAAATTAAAATATTTACCAGACAAAAAAATTATCTATTCTGTTGGAAAAAATTTAAAAGATGAAGGAGGAAGCGACAAAGGAAGTTGGAGAACAATGTCAGATCCTACTTTTAAAATTGAATTTTAAATAAATTAGTCTTTTTAAGAAACAAATTGACATTTAAATAAAAATGTCCTTTTCATAAGGACAAGTTAGGGAATTATTGTCCTTATATTGTCTTTAAAAGAAAAGAATGTTATGTTAATAGTATATGATTGAAAAAAGTCAAATTATAGATTATTTCAAAGAATACGAAAAACCACCAAAAGCCCTACCAAGAGATTTAACAGTCAGTACCTTTAACTTCTGGTAAAGAAGAAGGTGAAGAAAAAGTTGAGTTAAGATTTCTTTCTGAAATTTATTTTTTAAACACAGAATTGTAACCTTTTTTAAATAGCATTGTAACTTGAACTTTTTTTACTTTTTTATATTCCTCTCCTAAGGCTTCAATTGCTTCTTTTAAATTTATGAGACTTTCTTCAACCTGGTCTATTTCGTTTTCAATCATTTTTTTTCTCTTATTTCTACTTTTAGGAATTCCACTAACTGTATCCAAGTCAATAATTCTACAATCTAGAGTGATATTGTTGGTAATAAGATTGTTGTGAGCAAAGCCTTCTCTATGCATCAAACCTACATTTTTTCCTAAAGTCTGAGCGAACCATTGTAAATATTCTTCAGGGGAAAGGGGAGAGCTTTCCCGATTTAATTCTTGACTGACCAATTTGATAGCATCTTCAAGTAAAATTTTCCCTCTCTTTATTGATTTTTCATTTTCTCCCCTTTTTTCATCCAAAGGATACTCTTTCTCAGTTGGTGTTAATAAGTGACCCAATTTCCGAAGAGATTCACGAATACCTCTCTCCCACATAGAAAGCTCTACTGTTATTAAATCATCTATTCTGGCACAAGTGCCAAAACCTCTTATTTCAATCACTGGAGTAAAAGCTCTAGGAATTATTCCTCTTTTCCTTGCTTCTTTCAAAGAAATCTTTTCCCCTCCTACAATTAAATCCTTTAATTCAACAATAGCTAAAATTCTATTTGTTCTAATACCTTTTGAAAGAAGAAGCTCGGCTAATTCATACTCTTCTATGGCATATTCTTTCTCTCTCAAACCATAAACTGCTCCTACTCTTTCAGAAATTTTTGGAAGTTGTATTTTTCCTTTTTCAATATGGCCTATACCTTTAAGATCAATATCTCTATAAGGACGACCTTCTTTATCTTTAAAGATTACTCTTCCCAAAAGGGCTGTTCTTCTATGCTCTTGTCCTGGCCAGACTTCTAACTTTTGATATTCTGGTAAAACCCTTGAAATATTTGAAACCATAGCGGATTTTAAGAATAAACCCAAAGGGCTTGGTCTTCCTTCTTCCAATTTTAGTGGTAAATAAACATTTGGATTTACTCTCAAAACCTCATTTTCTACTCTTTCAAAAAGAAAAAGATAATCTTTGAAAACTTCAATTAGTTTTTTTCCTTTACCAATAGGAATTTTTTCTGGTGAAAATCTCATTTTCTTTTAAAATAAAAAACTTTACAAATAAATCAATATTTCCATTCCAATTAAGTAAAAATGCAATGAATTTTGTATTATTTTTAAAAAAATGTATAATACACACTGGAACACCTGTAAAAAAGAAAGAAAAATGATAAATAAACTAAAAAGTCTTTACAAGAAATATTTGGAATTTGAAAAAGATCAATTTTTAAAAGATTTCAAATTTTGGGTTAAACAAAAATATGAAAAAAAGAAGGCTCTCCAAATATATCAGGCTTTTCAAAAGACAGAATTTTTAGATTTTTTAATATCTCTTAAAAAAATTCTCTTTTCAAAAAATCTCTTTGAGGCTTCGCTTAATTTGAGCGTTGATAATTGGGATTTATGGTATTTAATTTATTTTTTAAAAAAGCAAAGTATTATCGAAATTAAAAGCTGGGGCGGAATTTTTGTTAAAAATAAAAAAATCTTAGATAGTTTTGTTTGTCCTAAAACAGAAAAAGAAATTGAAAAAATACTGGAAAAAAAGCTAAAAAAGAAAATTGAAAAGAAAAAACCTATTTTTGAGTTATATAAAGAGTTGGGCAAATTTGAATTAAAAGAAAAATGGGACCAATTATTTTTGTCTCAAGAATCAGTAATTTTTTTAGTAAAAAAAATACTTGAATATACACCAAAATTTGAGAAATTTTTATTTTTAGGAGACGATGATTTGGTTTCAGTCACTTTATCTTTGGTAGAACCCAAAATTAAATGTCAAGTATTAGACATTGATAAAGAACTTTTAAAGTTTATTGAAGGAATAAAGAAAAAATTTCATTTAAAAATAGAGACAAAACAGGTTGACTTTAGAAAAAAGTTAAAGATAAAAGAAAAATTTTTTGGAATTTTAACTTCTCCTCCAGACAATTATGAAGGAGTAAAAACATTTTTGAATTTTGGTTTATCTCTTCTTAAAAAAGAAGGAGGATTGGTTTTCTTGGAAATGGGAAAGTCTACTATTGAAAAGCGAATTTTTTATTTAAGAGATTTTTTTAATAAAAAAAATTTGATTTTAGAAGAATTAATCTCGGGAAAAATTCATTATCCCCACCAACTAATTAGTCAAGAAGATAAAATTATTTGTGAAAGATTTTTAAAATTAGTAAATAAAAATTATTTAAAGAAAATTCCCAATCTTTCTGTAAAATTATGGATTTTTCAATATCTACCTCAATTTAAAAAAAGAAAAATGATAAAGACTAATTTTTACGATTATTTATGAAAAAAGAAAAAATTTTAAATTATCTCTTAAAAAAGAGGGGGTTTTGTTGGGTGACACCAAAAGCAACAGTAAAAAAATCTCCGCGAGGCGGAAAGGGTGTTTTTGCTAAAGAAAAGATAAAAAAAGGAGAAATTGTTAATATTTCTGGAGGAATTGTAATCACAGAGAAAGAATATAAAGAATTAGAAAAGAAATTTGGAGAATTTGTGCGCCATTATACTCTTCAAATTTCAGAAGGTTTTTATTTAATTTGCAGTTTAGGAGAAAATGAATTAGAAAAAGATGATTTTTTTAATCATAGCTGTAATCCCAATTGTGGAATTGTAGGACAAATTGTAATGGTAGCAATGCGAGACATAGAACCAGGTGAAGAATTGACTTATGATTATGCAATGACAGATTCAGATCCAGATGATTTTATGGTTTGTCACTGCGGATCAAAAAATTGCAGAAAAATTATAACTGGTAACGATTGGAAAAACCCTAAACTTCAAAAAAAATACCAAGGTTTTTTTGCTTCTCATATTGAAGAAAAAATTAAAACCTACAAAAAAAACAGAAAAGAGAAGAAAGCTTTAAGATGGAAAAGATAAATGAAAAGATTTTTATTTAACAAAGCATTAAGAGTTTTACTCATAACAGATGGACTGGTTCTAATTGCTGGTGCAATGCTTGGACCAATTTATGCTCTTTTTGTTGAAAAGATTGGAGGAAGTTTGCTGGACGCTAGTTTAAGTGGAGGGATATTTGCATTTGCAGCTGGAATAACAACATTAATTGCAGGTAAATTTGCTGACGAATTCAAAGAAAATGAATTAATTGTTGTAGCTAGTTATATAGTTATGGGCATAGGATTTATTCTTTACATTTTTGTAAATTCAGTTTGGTCTCTCTTTGTAGTACAAGCTTTAATTGGCTTTGCTGAAGCATTTTATTCTCCAGCATTTGATGCAATTTACTCAAAACATCTTACTAAAAAGAAAGCTGGTAGAGAGTGGGGTGCTTGGGAAGCCATAAATTATTTTTCAACAGCAATTGGCGCTGCAATAGGAGGATTTATTGTTACTACTTTTGGTTTTAATGTAGCATTTACAATAATGGGAATACTTTGTTTTGCAAGTGCAATATATATATATCATTTACCTAGGAGTGTTCTTTAATTAGCTTGCCTACCTTAACTTTTCTGAATTGCTTCGTAATTCTGTTGAGTTCGTTGACCAGATAGGAATACTTATGGAATTATGATATATTTATATTTAATTATAGAGAATAGAGAGTGGAAATTAAATTAAAAAAGTGTGCTTTGTGATAAATACTTAAAGATGATTTAAATTGTATGAAAAATAAAAAAATTGTAATCGGAGCAATATTGGGTATTATGGGAGCGATGGTTATTGGTGGAATATTTGGAGGATGGTTTAAGGAAAAAGAGACACAAAGTATAACAATAATGGGTTCTACAACTGTTTTACCTATTGCTCAAAAGGCAAGTGAGATATATATGGAAAGACACAACAATGTGGATATCCGAATAAGTGGTGGTGGTTCCAGTGTAGGGATTCAAGCTGTAGGGGAAGGAATAGCAGATATTGGAATGGCCTCAAGAGATTTAAAAGAAAAAGAAAAAACAAGATATCCCAATTTGAAAAAGATAGTTATAGCAAAAGATGGTATTGTAATTATTGTTCATCCTGACAATCCAGTAAGCACTCTTTCTTTAGAGCAAATAAAGAAAATTTACAATGGAACCTACACAAACTGGAAAGAAGTTGGAGGTTCAGATATGAAAATTGTGGTTATTAATAGAGACAGTGCCTCTGGAACAAGAGAGTTTTTCTGGAAATATGTGATGCAAAAAGAAAAGTTTGTAGAGTCTGCTCTTGAAAAGAATTCAAATGGGGCGGTAAAACAGACAGTTAGTCAGACACCTGGAGCAATAGGGTATATTGGCTTGG
>CAZKFX010000008.1:0-34595 GCA_964552375.1 uncultured Candidatus Saccharibacteria bacterium | reverse complement strand
AGGAAAAAAGGTAAAATTTTTGCCCTTGTGGAAGTGGTTGCTTGGGATTTAAATTTAGGTGATTTTGCTCACCCAAATTTGAGCTTTGCTCAAACCAAGTAAATCCAGAATTAAAAACTAAGTGGGGATTTGCTACGGTAATAAAAACTTCAAAAGATTTAATTTTATTTGATACAGGTGGCAATTCAGAAATTTTACTTTTTAATATGAAAAAAATGGAAATTGATCCAAAATCAATTAATAAAGTGGTAATTTCTCATATTCACGGAGATCATCTCGAAGGAGGAGAACTTTATGGTCCTCCAAAAGAGCAATCTTTAATAATAAACTCCAAAAAAGGATTAATTATCATTACAGGTTGTGCTCATCCTGGAATAGTAAACATAATTAAAAAACAAAAGAAATTTTCCCGGAAAGAAATATCTATTTGGTTTTAGGTGGTTTTCACTATCCGCCAGCAAAAGTAGTTTTTGAATTAAAAAAATTAAAAGTTGAAAAAGTTGTTCCTTCTCATTGTTCAGGAGATGAAATCAGAGAACCTTTTAAAAAGGAATTTAAAGAAAATTTTATTGAAAACGGTGTTGGAAAAATAATTGAGATAAAATGATTTATGAAAATTTTTACTTAAGGAGGTGACAAAGTATTTCAAGAACAAAGTATTTCAAGATATATGATATTATAAAAAACAATGAAGAATATTATTATAGATCTAAAAGTTAAAATCTTGATTGGAATTTTGGTTGTTGTGGGCGGTATTGTCTTAATTGTCTTATTGAATAAATGCGTTGAGAAACCTCCAGTGACTACCACAACTACTATTTCTGGCAAAGAAATTTCCAAGCAAGAAGCATTAGAAATAGCAAATCAATTATTGCAATCCGAGTGTGAGAGGAATTTTACAAAGGTTGATGAAGTTAAAAAGGTTGATTGGAACTCATATCAGGGAATGACATTAAAGGGCGTCTGTCCGGAAATAGAGAACTATACAGAGAAAAAAATATGGAGAATAAGAGGGCGGGTTAAAAATTTACCTAAGAGTTTTGAGGAGAAATTGTATTTGTATATTGTTGGTTTGGTAGGAATTCATGGAAAATTTGTATGTTTATTTGGAAGAGATCTCCATAAAATTCGCAGTCTAGAAGAAATTTGCAAACCTCCAAAAATCACAAAGTCATGGAGCTTAGATGATTTACCTTTCCTCGATAAAGAAGATATTACAGAACAACTAAGGAATGATTTAAAAAGTCTTCCTTTTGATATTTCAAAAACTTTAGAAAATGCAACAAGAATTAGATATGGGGTGTTGAACAAAGATGAAAAATTAGAGGGTGTGGAAATAATTATATCTAAGTTTAATTCTACTTCCTCAGCTTTAAATTTATGGAATTTTGTTAAATCTCAAAGGAGATACTCCAAGAGGTGCAAAATATCTGGAATTAATGGACTATGTGAGAAAATTAAATGGTATGGGGGTGGATTAACATTTACTTTTGCGTGGTGGGTAGGTAGATATATCAATTCAGTAACAGCTTCATCAAACAATAAATCTGAAGAATTTCTAAGATTATCTCTTGAACCTTTCGTTAATCTAACTCAAGACCGATTATTAGAATATTAGAATAATTTACTGAAACGTTCCACTGAAGATTAAGATAAACTCAAAAACAAAAATGGAAATAAACAGATTGAACTTTACTTATTTATGCTGAACATGAAAAAGCCTTCGCTGATTTTTTTTTATCAAGTATCTTTTTAAACTTATTTTGGAAAAACAATTTTTATTGTTATAATCAAAATATGCAAAAAAGAAATTCTTTATCTCAAGTTAACAACCAAAAAACTTCTACATTTTCTTTTTTGGAACTTGATGGAATGAAAGAGATAACAGAAAAAGATTACAAAGATTTTATAAAATCTCATCAATTTGTGGTGATAGAAAATGTAAAGGTTCCTCTTTCAAAAGAGCATAAAATAGAAAAATTTGAACCAGAAGATTTTAAATTAGAGAGAACTACAGTTTGGTCTTTTCCCGATCGAGGGGATTGGGCAACACACAAAGGAAATTATAGAGCTAACTGGTCTCCTTATATTCCAAGGAATTTGATTTTGAGATACACAAAAGAAAATGATTTAGTTTTAGATCAAATGGTAGGTTCTGGAACTACTTTGATTGAATGTAAACTTTTGAATAGAAGAGGAATAGGAATAGATATTAATCTTGATGCGATAATGGTTACAAGAAATAGATTAGATTTTAAATACAAATATAATCCAGAGATAAAAACCTATATGGGAGATGCAAGAAATCTCAACTTAATTGAAGATGAAACAATAGATTTAATCGCTACCCACCCTCCTTATGCAAATATTGTAAGGTTTAGCAATAATAAGATAAAAGGAGACCTTTCAAATATAAGAAATATAGACGAATTTATCAAAGAAATGGAAAAGATTGCTAAAGAGTCTTATCGCGTTTTAAAATCAGGAAAACATTGTGCTATTCTTATTGGAGATACAAGAAAAAGAAAACATTTTGTTCCTATTACAGCGAGAGTTTTGGAGGTATTTTTAAAAGTCGGATTTATCTTAAGAGAAGATGTAATAAAAATTCAATGGAAAATGAAAAGCACAAGAGAAAAATGGCGGGCTTCAAACTATGATTTTTTGCTATTAGCTCATGAACATTTATTTATTTTTCGAAAACCTGCCAAAAATGAAAAATTAACACCATACAAAAATAGCATTTTTTGGAAGTGATTAAATTTTAAATTTATGATTCAAGTAGGAGAATATTTAGGAAGAGGAAAAAATAAAAAGAAAATTTTGGAAATAGTTCCATTATCTAATGGATGGATTTTAGTAAAAACCGAAAATTCAAAATCAGAAAAGGATTTTAAGGTAAGAACAATTACAGATCCAGAAACACTAAAATTTTATACTCCAAAACATGCCCATTTTGCAATAGATTTTTATGGAAAAGTTTGCCACGATTTTCAAAAAGCTGAGAAGGTATTTAGAGGGATTATTGAAGTATGGCAGGGAAAGGATGTGAAAGAAGTAATAAAAAAATATGAACACGAAACAGAGGATCTCCCAGGGTATAAATTAGACTATATTCTTTGCGCATTAAAATGGATTTTAGAACAGGAAGATATCAATTTTCGAGGAAGACCAGAAAAACTTCAAAAAACATTAGATGAAAAATGCAAGTCTGCAAGAGTAAATGTACCTGAAAATAAAAAAGGAAGCCAATTAGCTATTGCCTTGTTTTGTGATATTTTTGAAGGAGTCCATCCAGTAGAAGCTTTGCTTTCTGCTAATTTAGACATTGTTCCTAAATTTAGAGGTACGAGGTAAGATTGCCTGATTTACACTTTAGCATTTTAAATTTTAAAAAAATGCACGATTTTTGAAAGATTTATATAAGAGGAGTTAGGTAATTTAGGGTCTGTTTTAGATTTGGGAATAATAATTAATGGGTTTATTTGACTTGAATAAAATTTTTGTGATATAATTTTCATATTTTTTCAAAGTATGTCTGAGGATTTAAAAAAGATTAAAGAGATTGAAGAAAAATGTAAAATTGAAATTGAAGAGGCAAGGCAAAAGAAAGAAAGAGAAATTTTGTCAATAAAAGAGAGTTGGGAAGAAAAACTGAGAAATTTAATTTCTCTTTTAGAACCAGAAATAAAGAAAATGGAAAGAGAAAAAGAAGAGAAAATAAAGGAATTGATTGAAAAGCAAGAAAGAGAATTGAAAAAAGAAATAGAAAAAATAAGAAATATTCCAAAAGAGAAAATAGAAAAGGCTAAAGAGTTGATTAAAAAAGAATTTTTAAAATTGATAACATGATAAAAATCCCAGTAAAAATTGGGGTTTTGTTTTTAAAAAAAGAAAAAGAAGAAATTTTGGACTTTTTACAAAAAAATGGAAGTTTACATATTATAGAAACGAAAAAAGAAAAAGACAAAAGAGAGGAATTGATTGATATTGAGACAAAAATTGCCAAAATAAAATTTGTTTTGAGTTTTTTGAGTTTATTTGAAGAAAAAAAGAAAGTAAGATTGAAAGATAAAATTCAAGAGGTATTGGTAGGGGAGAGGATTTGTTTAAGAGAAAAGGAGATAAAAGAGAGAATGGAAAGATTTAATTTAAATGAAATAGTAAGAATTTGTGAGACTATAGAAGGAAATTTAGCCCAAATAGAAAAGCTTCAAAAAGAATTGAAAGAAAAAAAGGAATTTTTTGAAAAATGGAAAAATTTACCCTATGATTTAGAGCAAATATCTAAAATAGAAAGTTTAAGGGTTTTTTGCGGAACTATTAAAAATATAGAGCTTTTTGAAAGAGAGTTATCAAAAAAGACAAATTTATATGAGCTAAAAGCCATTGAGCAAAATAAAAATGAAGGGAAAATTTGTCTTTTATATCACCCTTCAAAAGAAAAAGAGATAAAAGAGTTATTAAAGAAATTTGGAGCTATTGAGGAAAAAGAAATTGAAAATAGCCCTTTAGTTAAAAAAGAGTTAGAAAAAATTGATAAAGAAGAAAAAAGAATTTTAAAAAATAAAGAATTTTTATTGAAAAAAATAAATGAGATAAAAAAAGATTACGAACAAGATTTAAAGATAGCCTTTGATTATTTTAATTGGAAAAAAAGAAAAACTGAGGTTGAATTGCAACTTTTAAAAGGAGATTTAATGATGTTGGCAGTAGGATGGATTGAAGCAGGAAAGATCAAAGAATTGAAAGAGGGTTTGGCTAAAATTACTAAAAATTTTGAGATACTAAAATTAAAATTAGAAAAAGGAGAAGAACCTCCCATAATTTTAAGACCTCAAAAGATATTTTCTCCAGGAGCTCCTCTTTTAGAAATTTATGGTTATCCAGGACCTAAAGATACAGATCCTCTTCCTTTCATGCTTCCTTTTTTTGTTTTGTTTTTTGGATTTTGTCTGGGGGATTTAGGATATGGAATTTTAATGACTCTTTTTTCTCTTTTTTTAATTAAACTTTTAAAAAGAAACCATGGTTTGAAAACCCCTCTTTATCTTTTGCTTTATTGTGGTATTTCCACTATAATAATGGGTATTTTATTTGGGAGCTTTTTTGGAATTGAAATTCAAAAAATTCAGCTAATAAGTCTTGCAAAGAGTCCTCTTTTGGGGCTTTTTTTATCTTTGGTTTTGGGAATAATTCAAATTATTTGTGCTTTGGCAATAAAAATGTATGTGAAAATCAAAAACAATCTAAAAAAAGAGGCCTTTTTAGATGAATTCTTGTGGATTTTGTTTTTTATAAACCTTTTAGTTTTTTGCGCCAAAGATCTTTTAAATTTACCAGAAAAAATTGCCAAATATTTACTTTTTATCCCTTTATTTTTAATTGTCTTGAGTAATACCAGAAAGACAAAAAATATTTTACTCAAACCTTTTGTTGGGATAATTTCCCTTCAAGATAGTATTGGTTATTTCTCTGATATTCTTTCTTATTCTCGTCTTTTAGCTTTAGGATTAGCTACCAGTATTATTGCTTTTGTAGTCAATTTGACTTCTCAAATTATAAAAGACATGATACCTCTTTTGGGAATTTTGATTTCTATTTTAATTTTAATTGGAGGTCATCTTTTCAATTTTGTAATTAGTAGCTTGGGAGCTTTCATTCATTCAATGAGGCTTCAATTTGTAGAGTTTGTTCCAAAATTTATGCAAGGGGGAGGAAAAAAATTCATCCCTTTTTGCAGAGAAACAAAATATCTTGAACTCTCTAATTTGGCTAACTAAAAAATTTTTTTTTGATATAATTTTTTAATGAAAATCATCTTTGTAGGCACAGGAGAATTCGGAGCTAAAATTTTAGAAAAATTGGCTTTTTCTCAATTCAAACCTTTTTTAGTTATTACTAATGTTGACAAAGTAGCTGGAAGAAAAAAAATTTTAACTCCTCCTCCAGTAAAAATAGTAGCTAAAAAATTAAATATTCCTTTTTGGCAGACAGAAAAAATTAAAAATTTAACTTTTGAAATTAAAAAATTAAAGCCAGATTTAATTTTAGTAGCTTCATTTGGACAGATTTTACCAAAAGAAATTTTAGAAATCCCCAAACATGGGTGTTTAAATATCCATCCTTCTCTTTTGCCAAGATGGCGAGGACCTTCTCCCATTCAATATACAATTTTAAATGGTGATGAAAAAACCGGGGTAACAATAATAAAAATGACAGAAAAAATAGATGCAGGTCCTATTGTGGCTCAAAAAGAACTTTCTTTTTATACCAAAAAAGAAGACTATCTTACCTTACATCAAAAACTTTCTATTTTATCTGCAAATTTACTTTTGGAAACTTTGCCAAAATGGATAAAAGGAGAAATTTTGCCAAGACCTCAAGACGAAAAAAAAGCAACCTATAGTAAGTTGTTAAAAAAAGAAGATGGAAAAATTAACTGGCAAAACACGGCAGAGCAAATAGAAAGAAAAGTAAGAGCTTTTAATCCTTGGCCAGGAGTTTTTACCTTTTGGGAAATTTTAAAAAATACTTTTGTGAGAATAAAAGTTTTAAAGGCAAGGGTTTATAAATTTCCTCTTGAAAAAAGCTATCCTATAGGTAAAGTTTTGGTAGTTCCTCAAAATGAAATTGGAGTCCAATGTAAAAAAGATTTTTTAGTAATTGAAAAATTACAAATGGAAGGCAAAAAAGAAACTTTTGCCGAAGATTTTTTAAGAGGCCACCCAGATTTTATTGGCACCATTTTAAAATAAAATTTCAAAATTTTTTTATCTTTCCATTTTATATTTGAAAATATCTTTTTTTATTGGCCCAAAAAGAGCCATGTAAATCCCTGCTAAAAGATATTTTAGATAAGTTTTTAATCTTCCATCTTTTTCTAATCTTCTTGAAGAAGTTAAAACAGGCTTTGTTTTAATAAAACCATATTTTCCAATTTTTTTTGCTACTTTTACATAATAATGGTCTTCTCCTAATTTTATATTTTCATCAAATCCACCAATTTTTTCATGTAAAGATTTTTTAATTAAAATTGAATTTGTGGCAAAAGCCCAAAATTTTTGAGTTATTTGAACCCAAAAATTATAAAGAGTATAAACTATTTTATCTATCCAATTTCCTTTCACATAAATTGGAAAGGAAGCTACATCTAAATTTCTTTTTTTAAATTCACCCAAGAGCGTTTCTAAAAAATCTTCTGGTAAAAAAATATTATCTGCATCCATAAATAATAAAATTTCTCCTTTAGCTACTTTTGCCCCTTCATTTCTTCCTCTGGCAACACTTCCTCCTTTTACTACTTTGCAACCAAATTTTTTAGCAATTTCTACAGTTTTATCTTTTGAGCCAGCGTCAGCAACAATTATTTCGTATTTACCTTTAAATTTTTGTTTTTTAATTTCTCTCAACAAAATAGGAAGATATTTTTCCTCATTTAATGTTGGGATGATAATGCTTAGCATAAAAAACTTAATTTTTGTCTCTCTTTTAATTTTAATGTAATAAAAATTAAAATTGAATAGATAAAAATCAAAGACAAAAATGAAAAATGGAACGTTTTTTTAGCAAAAGGTAATTTAGAGAAAATTTCTACTACAATTAAGAGATAAGAAAGTAAAGAAAAAACTGGTAGAGCGAGGAGAGTAGGGAAGGGTAAAAAGAGAGAAAAAATGACAAAGATTAGTCCAAAAAGTAAAATCCAATAAAGAAAGGGGACAATTAAAAGATTGGTCAATGGTGCTACAAAAGATAAATAACCGAAATGGTAGATTAAAAGAGGAAAGGTAAAAATTTGGGCAGAAATTGTCATAATTAAGACTTCTTTAATTTGGAAAGGATTTGGGAGTTTTCTTAAAAGATGACGAAAAATTTCACCCAAATGAATAATTCCTATCATTGCTAAAAAAGAAAGCTGAAAGCCAATATCTGATTTTAGCAAGAGAGGGTTTTGAAAAAGCATCAAAGTTGAGGCAAAAACAATTGAACGAGAAGAAAAAGAATACCTTCCCAAATATTGAGCTAAAAGAAACAAACCTCCCATGATACCTGCTCTGATGGCAGAGGGTTGAAATCCAGTAAGGGCAATAAAAAAAGCAATTAAGATTAAAGTCAGCCAAAAAGCTTGTTGTCTCCAAAAGCCAACACCAATTAAAATTGTCATTAAAATTGAAGTTAAAATTGTAATATGAAGTCCTGAAATGGCAGTAATATGTCTAAGTCCTGTAATATTTAATTTTTCTTTTAAATCTTTTGGTAAAGATTTTTTCTCTCCCAAAAGCATACTTGCCAAGAGATTATCTTGAGGAGATGGCAAATATTTATAAATAGAAATTTTTAATTTTTCTTTTATTTTTAAAATGAAAGCAAAAATGAAATTTCCTTGATTTTTGTCTATTATTTTTATTTTTGGCCAATTCATTAAAGAATAAATTCCCTCTTTTTTAAGATATTCTCTGTAATTGAAATTTTCAAAAATTGGAGGAGATTGTAATTTTCCAAAAATTCTTAATTTGTCTCCGTATTGATATTTAGGAAAAGGAAAAGTATTTATTAAAACCTTTCCAAATTTAGTTTTTACTACTATTTTTTGAATTTTTCCTTTTCTTTCTGGTTCTTTAATTACTATTCCCTCAATTACTACTTTTTTACCTTGAGCTTTAAAAAGAGGATTTTGATAAAATTGATATTGTGAAAAAAGATAACGAAAAATTCCAAAAATAAAAAATAAAATAAAAAATCCAAAAATGATTAATTTTTGTCTTTTTTCAGATTTAAAGAAAAAAGATAGAAAAAATAAAAAAAGAGCTAAAATTAAAAAGAAAATTATTAAAAAAAGAGGAATTTTCCAAAAAGAAACAACAAAAATTCCTCCTACAAAAGAGAGGCAAAGATAAAAGAAAATTTGAGAAATTGTCATTTCTTATTTTTTCTCTCTACTATTTTGATTGATAGCTCTTCCAATTGTTCTTTTGAAACTTCTGATGGCAAATCTAACATTAAATCTCTGCTGTCTCCTGTTTTTGGAAAAGCAATTACCTCTCTTATGTTTGGTTCTTTTAATAAAATAGCTAAAAATCTATCCAAGCCAATAGCGATACCTCCATGAGGGGGTACTCCATAACTGAAAGCTTCAAAATAATGAGAGAATTTTTCTTTAATTTCTTCTTTTTTGTGTCCTAATACTTCAAAAATTGCCAACAAAACATCTAAATTAGTAATTCTCAAACTTCCTCCTCCAATTTCTTTTCCATTTAAAATTAAATCATATTGATGAGCTAAAATATTTTGAGGATTTTCTTTAATTTCTTTAATATCTTTTGTTTTTGGTTTTGTGAAAGGATGATGCATAGCTCCCCATCTTTTTTCTTCTTTTTTCCACTCAAACATTGGAAAATCTACCACAAAACAAAAAGCCAACTCATCAGGATTTGATTTTTCTTTTCTTAAATCCGGAGTATCACAACCAAAAGTTTTCATTACATCTTTAAAAGGAATTCTCAAAAAAGGAAATTGGGTAATTTTTTTCTCTGGAAATAAATTTTTTACTAAATTAAAAAAAAGATTTTCTGTTAACTGTAAAATATCTTCTGTTTCTACAAAGCTCATTTCAATATCTAATTGAGTAAATTCTGGCTGTCTGTCAGCTCTTGGATCTTCATCTCTTAAGCATTTTGCAATTTGGAAATACCTTTCTATTCCTGCCACCATTAAAAGTTGTTTATATTGTTGGGGAGATTGGGGTAGGGCATAGAATTTACCAGGATACAATCTTGAAGGAACTAAAAAATCTCTTGCCCCTTCTGGAGTAGATTTTGTCAAAATAGGAGTTTCAATTTCTAAAAAACCTTCTTTTATTAAAAACTCTCTAATAAATTGAATAACTTTTTGCCTTACTTTTAAATTTCTCTTTAATCTTTCTCTTCTTAAATCAAGATAGCGATATTTTAATCTCAAGGCTTCGTCAATTTCATATCCCGAAGTTTCAACGGGAAAAGGTAGAGTTTTTGCTTCAGAGAAAATCTCTAATTTTTCAGGCTCTATTTCAATTTCTCCGGTAGGTATTTTTGGATTTACCATTCTTTCAGGTCTTTTTTTTACAACTCCTTCTATACAAATTACCCATTCTTTTTTTATTTTTTTTGCTCTTTCAAAAATCTCTTTATTTTTATTTTCTTGAAAAACAACCTGAATTTTTCCTGTTTTGTCTCTTAAATCAAAAAAAAAGATTTTTCCATGCCATCTAATATTTTCCACCCAACCACAAAGTTTCACTTTTTTGCCAACAAAATCTTTTGCCTCCAAATTAAAAATTCTTTTCATGTAAAAAAGATTATTTCTCTTATTTTTTCCAACCTTTCTTTAGTTTCCTTTTTTACTCCTTTTTGAAGGATTTTTCTATCTATAATATCAAAAACTTGCTCAAAATAGCAAAAGTCAAGTTGACAATAGTGTTTAAAAACCTTGTCTAAAAACTTCAATTCTTTAATTTTTTGCTTCAGACCTTTTAACTGACATTCAAAAACTTCTTTTTTTAATTTTAAATCACAAAGGTTAATTATTATTGTTTTTGAAGTGCTTTTGAGTAAGCCAAAATAGTGCTGAAAAAATAACCAATCAAGGGGGATTGAGATTATATAATGAATTTTCTCTTTCAAACTTTTTCCTTTTAAATCTTTAAGTTTAAATCTACAAGCACTTTTTATCCATCTTCTTTTTTCTTCATTTAAGACAGAAAATAAATTTTTAATATTTCTTTCTCTTATTTTTTTATCAAAAAAGAAAGGCTCTTCTTCCTCGTTTTTAGCTAATTCCCCGTCTCTTACTATCAAATAAATCTCATTAGCTCCTTTATCAAGAGGCATTTCAACTCCCATCCACTTGAACTTTTTTACTCTCTTTATCTCTTTATTCAATTTATCCAATTCATCCAATTTAAATTTTTTTATTGTCTCTCCCATTTCACCTTATCGGAATTTCTACATAAAAAGTAGTTCCTTTGTCTTTTCCTTCAGATTCTGCCCACAAAACTCCTCCATGAGCTTGTACAATCAATCTTGAAAGGTAAAGCCCAAGACCTTTTCCCATAGGAGAAATTTCTTTGGCTCTTTTTCCTCTTTCAAAAAGAGAGGTACCTACACTTTCTATCTCTTTTTTTGTCATTCCAATTCCAGTATCTTTAACCCAAAACAAAAAACTCTCTTTAAAATCTTTCAATTTTGGATGTCTTGGAGGAATTGATATTTTAAAACCAACCCTTACTCCTCCTTTTAAAGTATGTTTTATTCCATTTTCAATCAAATTAACAAAAACCTCTTTCATTCTTTTTGGATCAAGTTCTATTTCAGGTAAATTTTCTTTTGGAAATTCTTTTTTCAAATACAAATTTTTCTTTTTAGCTTCAATTTCAGTTTCAAAAATTGCTTGTTTTATTAAATCTTTGACTTTAACTTTCTCTTTTTGCAAAATTGCCCTTCCTGATTGAAAGGCACTAATATCTAAACTTTCTTCTATTCTTTTTCTCAAATTCAAAGCAGATTTTAAAACCAAAGGTATCTTTTCTAAACCATAATCTCCTTCATTTATCATTTCCAAATAACCAATAATTGAGGTTAAAGGAGTTCTAAAATAATGCTGGACTGATAATAAAAATTGTTCTTTAGCTGACATTAATTGTTCCATTTCTTTTCTTAATTTCCTTTCTCTCTCTGCTATTTCTTGTGCTCTCTTTGCAATAGCTTGAGATCTAATAGCAATTACCTGAAATTGTTCTGCCAATTCCTCTCTTTGTCTTGCCAATTCCTCTGCTTGTCTCCTTCTATTTTCTTCCTCATATGTGGCTTTCAATAAAAGATAACTAAAAGCCAAAAACAACAAAAATGCAAACCCTGTCAAAGCCTTCAAATTTGTTGTTGGCATCAAAAAGGGTAATATTAGTAAAATTAGTCCCATTGTGCCAATTAAGAGTTCTGTTATGAGAACTTTAATACCAAAGAGGTGATATTTGAGAATAGCAAAAGTAGTGAAAATTAAAAAAATCAATGTGCTAGGGCTGTCAAAGGGAATGAACTTCATAATACCAAATAAAGGCAAAACGAAACTTACCAAAATAACAATTATTTCCCAAAGAGTTGCCCCTATTAAAACGTAGCCTAGTTGGTTTTTAATCTCTCCTTTTGCTTTAAGATAAGAGGTAAATAGTTTATAGATTATAAAAATTAGAATCCCAATCACATATAGAGAATAAAGCGGAAAAAAAACACCAAGTTTTCCCTCATATCCGCCTAGATAAATTCTTTTTACCGTGCCAACAATAAATCCATCGAGATAAGAAATAATAAAAAATAAAACTCCTAAAACTGAGAAAATAAAAAATTTTAGTTTAGTGAGTTTTTCTTTGCATAATAGAAAAATCCATAAGATAGCAATAGCTGGGACAGTAGCCCCAAAAGCATAAGCACTTTTTAACCAAAAAAGAGTTGGTTGAATTCCAGTCATAAAGTTCATCAAAATCCAAATACTAGTAAATAAACTGAAAATAAAAAATAGCTGATTAAGCCGTTTTGAAAGATCTTTTAGTAAAACTAAAAAGCCTAAAATTAAATTTATGAAAGCAATTATTAATAGAAAGAAGGCCAGATTCATTATTTTTATTTTAAATAATTTTTAGAAGACGACCCACCTTTTCACAAACGTTTGAAAGTTTATCGATTTGTTCTTTAGTATGAGTAGCCATAACTACAAATCTTATTCTTGCCTTCCCTCTTGGAACAGCTGGCCATCTGATACAAGGAGCAAAAATTCCTCTTTCAAAAAGCAGTTTTGCAAATTTCATTGTCTTTTTTTCTTCTCCAATCAATATCGGAATTATGGGGGTTTGGCTGTTTAGAGTATTGAATCCTAATTTTTGAAGATTTTCTCTTAAATATCTTGTATTTTCCCAAAGTTTTTTCCTCAATGCTGGATTCCTTTGAATTTCTTCAAGAGCAGCAATTATTGCCGCAGCAAGAGAAGGTGGTAAATTGACTGAAAATATTGATGATCGATTAGCTACTTTTAAATATCTCATTAGATATTTTTTCCCAGCCACGTATCCTCCTAAACACCCCAAAGCCTTACTAAAAGTTCCCATTACGATATCAATTTGTCCTTCCAAATGAAAGTAATCTGTTGCCCCTCCTCCTCTTTCACCTAAAATTCCAGTGGCATGAGCTTCGTCAATCATTGTCATTGCTTTGTATTTCTTTGCTAATTCTACCAAACGAGGAAGAGGAGCAATATCTCCATCCATACTGAAAACACTATCAGTGATTATTAATTTTGGTCGATTTCGATATTTTCTTAACTTTGCTTCGAGATCAACCATATCACAATGTTTATAAATCACAATTTCAGCTTTACTAATTTTACATCCATCAATAATACTCCTATGATTTAATTCATCGCTAAAAATTACTGCTTTTTCATTTAAAAAAGAAAAAGGAGCTATTTTAGGCAAGTTAACAAGAGTGGGAATTGTTCCAATATTAGTAACATAACCTGTCTGGAAAACAACGGCTGACTCTTCTTTTTTAAACTTAGCAATCTTCTTTTCTAAAATTTCATGAAGTTCATAATTTCCTGATACAAATCGTGAACCTGCAGCTCCTACACCATATTTTTGAATTGCTTCAATAGCTGCTTCTTTAATTCTTGGGTGATTGGCCAACCCGAGATAATTAAGAGAACAAAACAAAAGAACTTTTTTTCCGTTAACGATAGTTTCTGGTTCATTTGATTCAATAATTTTTATTTCTGGATAAAGTCCTTCTTTCTCAACAAAGTTTAATAACTTTCTAATCTTCCCACTTAACCTTTCTTCATTTTGAGCTTTATTTTTCTTTATTTTAACTCTTGACAATAAATTTTGCCACAGGTAAGATATATTTGCCACGTTAAGAAAGCCGGCTTTTTATTTTTATCCTGAAAAGCCGACTTTTTATTTATTAAAAATTTTTTCCTTTCAATTTCTTTCAAGTTCCTTTTTAGAATTTTTTTCAAAGAGCTATCTCTTGACAAATTCTTTTTTGTGTGGTATAAAGAGATTTTCACCTCAAATAGAAGACGGCTTTTTTATTCCCCACCCGCCGTCTTCTTTTTTTATTTCTATAATCATTTTACACCTTAATTTTAAAAAAATCAACCCAAAAAACTGATAGGGGTCAGACCCCTGTAAAAAATTAAAATTTTAATTATTTCTTTCAATTTCAACCTCCATTATTAAACTCTCAATTGGAATTGTGCCAGCATTTTTAAATTCTAATTCTCCTTCTACTTCATCCCCAGGTAGCATATTTTCAGCCTGCCAGATAATTTTTATTCCATTTCTGTTATTGCAATTTGATTTGCTAAGTTTGCTTTCTTTAATACTCCAGCTCCGCCATTTTCAAAACCCAAAATAGCATAATATTCTTTCCCTTCATAATAAGTAATAGTTAAAGTCATTTCATATGTTTTACCATTTAAAGGACAGGTAAAATTTACTGTTTCGTTCAATTTCAAATCAATTCTGCAATCACACCAAGGATTAACTTCTTTCATATTTTTAGCTAAAGGGCAGACATAGACTATTACTTCCTCCTCTGTTTGAGCATTAGAAGAATGATAAAGAGAGAAAGAAAAAGTAAGAGTGAGAACAAGAGTTGAAATTAAGAAAATAAGGATTGAAACTTTTGAAGGTTTTGGCATACTTTTTCAATTTTCACATTGCTCCTGTAGAAAGTCCATAAACCAACCAACCAATGAAAACGGAAATAATCAAATTGATTATGTTAAGAACGATAGCAAAAACTGCCAGATTTTTGCTGGGGGTTTTGAGAGAGTTAATTCCGAGAAAAATACAAATGAGAGAAAGAAAGAAAACGATACTAAATCCAAAATGACCGACAAAATCAACAATCATTATTAAATGAAGTGGTAAATTTTTACTTAAATTGTGACAAATTTTTTCAGCAACAGGAGAGATATATTGACATAAACACGAAAAATTAAAAGATAAAATAATAATTCCTATTATTCCTATTGAAAGTGATAGAATTAATTTTAAATTGGAAAATTTTTTATTCATTTTTTTGGCACAAACAAAATCTTCGACCTTTCAACCTCTTTTGGCCAGTTTTCCATATAAAGTATTGATTTACCTTCTTTAATATCTGAATCAGCGATTAATTTTGAAAGGTCAATATTGCCTTTGGCTTTTCCGAAATTAACAGTGATTATTCCTACAGGTATTGATGGAAAGTGGCTGACATTTATTAATACCTCAATTCCATTTCTATTTTCAGTGGTAATAGTTAGTTTCTGATAATTTCTCAAAGAAATAAATTGATTCTGAGGAGGTCCAACAATTAAGTAGGCATAACTAAAGTAAATCTTTTCTTTTCTGGAGATGAATTCATTTTTTTGAGTTTTCTCGTCTACTAAAGTTAATTTTACTGGGATTTTAACTTTAGTTCCTATTTGTTCGTAAACACCAAGATTTATTCCTTGTTGAATTTCTTCAACTGAGATAAAAACTTCTTTTCCTTCCTTTTCTCCAATTGGAAATCCAAAATCCCATTTGTATTTAGAAATTTTCCTTTCAGTAAAATATTTAGCTACAAAAGTATATCCAATTGGCATTCCACTTCCACCTGCAGTTACTGGGTAATAATCAAAATTTGGATTCAAACCAACAAATTCATCCCCTGTTTCTGTTGTTTCCCAATTGTTTGGTCTTATATCATCAGGTCCAAAAACCTTAACAATTCTGATAATTCCCTTTTTACCATCAACTACACCATTTTCTTTTGTTGCTATTTTTGCTCCTTTCCCATTTGAACCCACCATTAGAGCTTCAGTAGTTAGAACTTGAGTATTTCCAATTGGATCGTATTTTGTATTTGCATTAGCAGGAGCCAAAATTCCATGGATTTCTTCAAAACTATGAATATGTCCTCCGAAATTGAATAATACTTTTTTATTTTTTAAAATTTCTTTGAGTTGAGATATCTCTTGCTCTGAAAATGCTGTTATTATATCTTTTTTTATTGGATGATGTGAAAACAAAATCACTGGTTTTCCCTCAAATTCTTTTAATTTCTTTTCTAACCAATCTAATGTTTCTTGCTTTTTAATAAAATAAGGACAAGTAGTTCCAGAGGGTACAGAAACACTACATTCTTTTCTCCATGCTACTGCGTCAGCCCCTACTCCTTTTCCAAAAGGCGTTGGCTTTCTTGAGACAAAATCTAAACCAATGAAATTTATTAGATTTCTATAACTAAAAGCGAAATTTTTGTAATCAGGATTTTTTAAATCTCTTTGAAATGAAAACTCTTTCAAAAGGATTTCAAGGTTTTTTGTACTGGTGGCGTTTTTACAAGGAATAGAAGAGGTTGACCAAAAAACCTGATCAAACCACTCAATACCTTTCCATTTGTTTTCTTTCTCAAAATATTTATCAGGTCCAACATCATGATTTCCAAAAAGTGGGAGATAAGGAATTTCAAGTTGGTCTAAAATTTCTTTTACTTTGCAAAAACCAATTAAATCTGTGTTCTCAGTAATATCTCCCAAAACAACCAAAAATTGAATTGGACATTTTGTTCCATCGCAATCAATATCGTTTTTGTGTTCATTTATCCATTTTACTACATTTTTTAATCTTTCAGTTAAATAATAGTCTTCACTGTGATACCCATCTTCAAATCCTTCTCCATCATAATCTGGATATCCTCTTCCAATATGCAAATCAGTAATAATGGCAAATGACCACTTTTTTGGTAAAACCTCAATGAAAGCAGAACAAGTTGAGGTTTGACCAGAACTTGTCATTATCTCAAGAGAAATCTCTTTTTTACCAGGGCTATCAAACGACCAAGATTTTGTTTTAGTCTCATGGTTCCAATCTCCTGAGGAACTATCCCAAGAAAACCATTCTGTCCATTGACCAGTAGGATTTCTATCTTGGCTTTCATCGCTTGAAAAGCGAAGCCAACAAATTTTGGAGGTACTGGAGGAATTTCCAACATAGATATCAAATATTTCTCCTATTTCAATTTTATCAATTTTTAAGGTTTCACCTTTTTTCCTTAACTCAATTGAGCAAAGAGGAATTTCAATTAGATTTGATTGATAAATGGGTTTATATTCAGTCCAACTAAAGACAACACCACTGACAAAGTCTACCAGCCAAGGTAAAGAATCAATATCTTTCATTTTCAGCCACAAAAACAAATTATTATTTTTGTCAATCCAACCGCCATAGGTTCCAGAAACTAATTCCCAGGTTTTCCCTTCATCAAAAGAAACAAAGAAATGAGGACCATAACAATTTTGAGAAGTACAAAAACCTAAAAAATAGGTCTTTTTTCCTTTTTTAATTCTTAGACCTGCTCCACTATTTTCTTTTGTAGGTAGATTTTTTGAAAACTCAATTTTAGCTAAAAGAACCTTTTCTTTTGAATCTAAAGAAATTGTCTGGGGAGAAATCTCTAAGATTTTAGGAGAGCCATAAATAAGAGAGGCAAAATCAAACTGATAGTTGGGATAATTAAGAATTTCTTCTTCTGAAATTTGGCGAGAAATTGTTTCTGTCTGGTAATAAGGAAACCTTTCTTTGGTGGGTAAAACAGTAATTGTTCCTGTGGCAGATTCTGAAGTAGGTTGACCGTTAAAGGTATAATCACAAACTACCTCATAAAGATAGTTCCCTGGAGGAACAAAATTTCCCTTTTCCTCTTTACCATCCCATTTAACAACTTCTCCAAAGGTATTTTCCCACTCCCAGGTTTTACCTGTTTCTTTTATAGTTAAAGTAAGTTTATCACAGGGAATAGGATTTCCTTCTGGAGAGAGAAAAAAGGGAAAAGCTAAAATCTCACTTTTTTCAAAATAGGGATTAAAAGGATCAGGACTATCTGAAATATACAAACTTGGAAGGAATACAAAATCAACTTGAGCCAAATTTAAATTTAAAGGAAAAGACAATCCTAACAAAAATAAAATAATTAAAAAAATTTTTGATTGCTTACCCACTATAAGCAATATTTTCTTTATTGTATTATAACTTTCCTGAATGATGTAAATCAATCCCAAAAAATTGACAAGGGTCAGACCCTTGTAAAATAATATTTGATTTTTTTGAGAAAATAAAGTAAGATTCTTTTAAGTTAACAATTTTGTTAACTTAAAAAGAATTTATGGAAAGAGAAATCGCCAAAGAATTAGCCCTAAAATTAAAAATTAACATTAATCAGATTACAAGAGAATATTGGGAAATGATGATTTTAAGACAAATTTCTCAAAGCAAAATTTCGGATTTTTTAATTTTTGTAGGAGGGACAGCTTTAAGATTGGCTTATGCTTCTCCGCGATTTTCTGATGATTTGGACTTTTATTTGAAGAAAAAATTTTCTTTTACTTTTTTTAAAGCTGAAATAGAAAGAATTGCTAAAACTCTAAATCTTCAAATTACTGATCTTTATAAAAAATATTTTAGCCTGTTGGCTGAGTTTAAAATAAATGTAGATTATTTACCTTTGCCTTTTCGGATTAAGATTGAGGTTAGAAAGGAATTAATTAAAAAAAACTTTGAGACCAGACTTTTAATTTCTCCGACGGTAAACTTTCAGGTTTTACTATATGTAGCAAGTTTAGAGAAAATTAAAGAAATGAAATTGAAAGCCTTAAAAGAAAGAAAAGATCCTAGAGATTTATTTGATCTTTGGTTTATTTCTCAAAAATTGAAAATTCCCTTTCAGCCTCCAAAGGTTGAAATTGACCAAAAATTTTTGAAACAAACCCTTTATAAATATTTACCCTTAGATTTCAAAAAAGTAGTTGAAAATTTGAAAAAATGAGTCAAAAATTTTTAGAAAAAATAAAAAAAATTGAAAAGAGTTATTTTACTTTCAAAGATTTAGAAAAACTCTGGGAAGGCAAGAGAGAAAGTTTAAAAGTTGTGCTTTCAAGATTAAAAAAGAAAGGAAAAATAAAAAAGGTAAAAAGAGAAATTTATTTTTTACCAGAAAAAATTGTCCAAGTTGAAAAAATTGCCAATCAAGTTTATTTTCCTTCTTATCTTTCTTTTGAATCAGCCCTTTCTTTATGGGGGATTTTGAGTCAAATTCCTTATGTTTTAACTTTTGCTACTTGTTTGAAAACAAAAAAAATTAAAATTGGAAAAGTGTTAGTAGAATATCGGAAGGTTAAAAAAGATTTATTTTTCGGTTTCGTTTTTAAAAATGGAATTTATATTGCTTTACCCGAAAAAGCTCTATTGGATATTTTATATTTAAAGTCTTTAGGAAAAATGAAAATTGATTTTTCGAGTTTAGATTTTTCCAAAATTAAAAAAACAAAATTTTTAAAGTGGTTAAAAAAGTTTCCTTATAAAACAAAAAAATTAGCAAAAGATTTTATTCCTCTCTTGAAACCTTAAAAATTAATATAACTTAAACTATCTTAAGAATATCTGAAAATTTTTTGATTGTGTAATCTGGGGAGTTTTCTTTAATTTCTTTTAAATTTCCATAACCATAAAAAACAGCACAGGTTTTGCAGTTGGCATTTTTTCCCATTTGAATATCATATTTTGTATCTCCAACTATTAATACTTCTTTTGGTTCAAGTTTTTGTTTTTTTTAAAATTTCTTTTATTACAAAAGGTGAAGGTTTTTTCTCTTTCATTTTTTCTTCACCTATTATTAAAGAAAAATAATGATCAATTTCTAAATAAGAAAGAAGCTTTTTTAAAGCCCCCTCTCCTTTATTTGAAACAAGAACAATTTTTACTCTCTGCTGTTTGAGTTTTTCTAAAGTTTCTTTAACCTCTGGAAACAATCTTACACTTTTTTGAGAAATTTTGTCATAGTTTTTACGATACAATTTTATTGCTTTTTTAAGAGATTCTCCTTTTAATTGAGTTGTGTTTTTAAATATACTTTCAAGAGGTAAACCAATAAATTTTTCAAATAATTTCTCATTCAGAGGAGGCAAATTTAATTGTCTAAAAGTTTTTTGAAAGGCTTCGATTGTGCTTTTTTTTGTATCAGCAAGGGTGCCATCAAAATCTAAAACAACCATTGAGTATTTTGTTTTTTTCTTTTTTTCTAATAAAATACATAAAACTTAGCAATTATTTCCAGACAATTGATTCTAATAGTTTATTGAAAATGGCATTGTTTTTATCATATTCTTTTTTTGTGGTAGCTAATGTGAATAATGCAAATTTGTCAGCTTTTACAATAGTAACGTATCTTGTCATTAATATTTTCCTTCCTATTTTACACTCACTAATGTATTCTGACGCCTGAAGATTATTAATAGTGAAGTTATTTATTTTGACTACTATTAATTTGTCGCAGTTTTCACTATCTATTTTTATGGTTTCTTTCCAATTATCAATTATGAAATTTTCTTCTTTTTCACTTTCAGGAATAAATTGGATGAAAGTATTTAAATCAGTTGGGTGACTGTAAGTTACTACACCGCCAAATATAGATTTTTTCCATTTTTCAGGCTCATTGAAGGTGATACTTGTATGTATTTTAGAGCCATAGCCCATTTTAAATATAAATCCAATCACAAACCCAATTAAGACAACTAAAAATAACACTAAAATAAGAAATGGCATATGAACATCATTATACAATCATTTTACATCATTTTATCCCTAAAACAAGAATTTTAAAATAAACTAATCAGTTTAAAATTAATGAAATTTAAAGAGTATCGAAAGATTAAAAAATTTGCTAAAAATTATTTTTTGAGATATACTAACAAAAATAAAAGTTTTTTATTATGAAAAAACCAAAACCAATAAATCCTGGGATTGCTAAACTTCAAGAAAAAGGAAGTAAAATTTTTAAAGAGGATGAAAAGTTTTTACCTGCTCTTTCTTTGATAAAAGCTACTCAAACCATAAAAAAAATAAAAGACAAAAAAAAGCCTTTTGTAACCATTATTAATTCCTTTTCTACTCATATTCCGGGTCATTGTCATCTTGATGTTTTAGGAAGAAAACTAAAAGAGAGTTTAGAAAAAAGAGGTTTTAATGTATGGTATTGCAATATTGGAGCTGCAATTTGTGATGGTATTGCAATGGGGCATTTTGGGATGAGATATTCTTTGCCTTCAAGAGAATTAATTACAGATCAAATTGAAAGTATCATTTGTGCTCATCCTCCAGATGGATGGATAGGTATTGGAAATTGTGACAAAATTGTTCCCGGAATGTTAAAGGCAATGGTGAGATTGAATATTCCTTCTCTTTATCTTTCTGGAGGACCGATGTTAGCTGGTAAAGATAATACTGATTTAATCTCTGTTTTTGAAGGAGTAGGGGCTTTCAAATCAGGGAGGATTTCAAAAAAAGAATTATTAGAATTGACAGAAAATTCTTGTCCTACTTGTGGCTCTTGTGCCGGTTTGTTTACCGCTAATTCAATGAATTGCTTGGCGGAGGTTTTGGGTTTAGCTTTGCCTCAAAACGGAACAATTCCTGCTGCTGTTTGGAAAGATAAAGAAAAAGGGATTTGGGAGATAAATCCAGAAAGGTTAAATTTAGTAGAAAAAGCAGCTCAAACAATTTCTTATTTGATAAAAAATAAAATCAGGCCCTTAGATATTTTGACTCGGGAATCAATTGATAATGCCTTTTTAGTGGATTTAGCAATGGGAGGTTCTACAAATACGATTTTGCATTTGATAGCCCTGGCTTTAGAGGCAAAAATAAAATATCCTTTAAAAAGAATAGATTGGCTTTCAAGAAAAACTCCTACTATATGCAAGCTTTCACCTTCAAGAAAAGAAATTCATATAGAAGATTTACACAAAGTAGGAGGAATTCCAGCTATTTTAAAAGCCTTATCAAAATATACTAGTGCTCCTTTAGTTTTGGAGACCAAAACAGTTACTGGCAAAACTTTAAAAGACTATATAGAGAAAGCTCCAGAGCCAGATGGGGATATTATTAGAGTCAAAGACAAAGTATTTTCAAAAACTGGAGGATTAGCTATTTTATTTGGCAATTTGGCTCCAGAAGGAGCGGTAGTGAAAACAGCTGGTGTTGGTAAAGAAATGTTAAATTTTGAAGGAAAAGCTGTTTGCTTTAATGAAGAAGATAAAGCTACCAAAGCAATTTTAGAAAGAAAGATAAAAGATGGACAAGTTGTAGTGATTAGATATGAAGGACCAAGGGGAGGGCCTGGAATGCCAGAAATGTTAGGACCTACTTCTGCTATTTCTGGAACAAAAATAAAAGCAGCTTTAATTACAGATGGAAGGTTTTCCGGTGGGACTAGGGGATTGGCAGTAGGGCATATTTCTCCTGAAGCAGCACTTTCTGGCCCTATAGCAATAGTGAAAAATGGAGATTTAATAAGAATTGATGTTGAAAAAAGAAAAATTGATATTTTAATTTCTCAGAGAGAATTTAAAGAAAGATTAAAAAAATTGAAGCCTTTTGAGCCAAAAGTAAAAGGAGGTTGGTTAGGAAGATATTGCCAAAATGTTTTAAGTGCTAGTTTTGGCGCGGTAATGAAAAATACTATTTATTAATCTAAAAAATTTAATTTTATAATAAATAATGCTTTATTTGGCTTCAGATCATCGAGGTTTTAAGGCTAAAGAAAAGCTTAAAGAATATTTAAAAAAGCTTTCTGTTAAATTTGAAGATTTAGGAAATGAAATTTTAGATAGCGAAGATGATTTTCCAGATTTTGCAAAAAAGGTAGCTGAAAAAGTTTCTCAAAATCCTCAAAATAGAGGAATTTTAATTTGCGGTTCTGGTCTTGGAATGGCAATTTGCGCTAATAAATTTAAAAATGTAAGAGCTTGTCCTTGTTTTAAAGAAGAAATGGCAAGGGTTGCTAAAAAGCATTTAAATTGTAATATTTTGTGTTTGGGGGCTGATTTTCTGACTCTTGACAAAATTAAAAAAATTGTTAAAGTTTGGCTAGATACAAAATTTGAAAGGAAAAAGAAATATCAAAGAAGGATTAAAAAAATTTCTATTTATGAGAACACAAAATAAGATGATTTGCTTTATTAAAAATCTTTTTTTGTAATCCAAATTCCCCTTTAAAAGGGGAATTTTTTTTATATGAGAGGATATCTAATTTTAGAATCTGGAGAAATTATTGAAGGTGAGGGTCTTGGTAAAGAAGGAGAAACAGGTGGAGAGATTGTTTTTAATACCTCAATGACAGGATATATAGAGGCTATTACTGATCCTTCTTACAAGGGTCAAATTTTAATGTTTACCTATCCTTTAATTGGAAATTATGGAGTTTGCAAAAAAGACTTCCAATCAGATGGTCCAAAGGTTCAAGCAATAGTAGCAAAAGAAATTTGTCAAAAACCAAGTAATTGGCAGAGTCAAGAGAGTTTAAGAGATTTTTTAATAAAATTTCAAATTCCTGCAATTTCAAATGTAGATACTAGATATTTAACAAAAAAAATTAGGACCCAAGGCACAATGAAAGCCATTTTAAAAATTTCCAAAACAAAATTAAAAAAAATTGAGATTGAAAATTTAAAAAAGAAAGTAAAAAAAATCCCTTCTATTTCAAAAATGAATTTAATAGAAACTGTGAGCACCAAAAAAATAAAAAAAATAAAAAGCAAAAAAGGGAAATATAAATTAGGGATTTTAGATTGTGGAGTGAAAAAAGCTATTTTGGAAAATTTGATCAAAAGGGGAGCAGATTTGATTTTACTTCCTTATAATTTTCCCGCAGAAAAAATTTTGAAATTAAAATTAGATGGACTTTTAATTTCCAATGGACCTGGAGATCCCAAAAGAGCAAAAGAGACAATTGAGAACACAAAAAAATTAATTGGTAAAATTCCTCTTTTTGGAATTTGTCTGGGGCACCAAATCATAGCTTTAGCTTTAGGACTTGAAACCTTTAAATTAAAATTTGGTCATAGAGGAATTAATCAACCAGTGAAAGATTTAAAAACAAAAAAGGTTTTAATTACCAGTCAAAATCATAGCTTTGCGGTTTCAGAGAAAGGACTAAAAGAAAAAGAAATAGAAATTACCCATTTAAATTTGAATGACAATACTATAGAGGGTTTAGAACACAAAAGATTGAAAATTAAAACCTGCCAATTTCATCCCGAAGCTTCACCTGGTCCTCATGATGCTGAAGATTTTTTTGATGAAATATTGGAATTTTTAAAAAATGCCAAAAAGAAAAGACATTAAAAAAATATTAATTGTAGGTTCTGGACCCATTGTGATTGGGCAGGCCTGCGAATTTGATTATTCTGGTTCTCAAGCTTGCAAAGCATTAAAAGAAGAAGGTTATCAGACGGTTTTGGTTAATTCCAATCCTGCTACCATTCAGACAGATCCTGAAATGGCAGATAAAGTTTACATTGAGCCTTTAACTCCAGAGTTTGTAAAAAAAATTATTATCAAAGAAAGACCTCAAGCCATTTTGAGCACTATGGGAGGACAGACCGCTTTGAATATCTGTGCTGAATTATATGAGAGAGGGATTTTGAAAAAATACAATGTAGAATTAATTGGGGCTAAATTTTCTGCCATAAAAAAGGCAGAAGATAGAATTTTATTTAAAAAGACAATGAAAAAAATTGGTCTAAAAGTGCCAGAAAGCAAAGAAGTTTATTCTTTAAAAACCGCAAAAAAAGTAGCTAAAAATATAGGATATCCTGTTGTTATTAGACCTGCCTATACCTTGGGAGGAACTGGCGGAGGAATAGCTTCAAATGAAAGAGAATTAGAAAATTTAGTTGAGAGGGGATTAAAAGAAAGCAGAATTTCCCAGGTTCTAATAGAAAAATCAGTTTTAGGATGGAAAGAATATGAACTGGAAGTGATGAGAGATCTAAAAGATAATGTTGTTATTGTATGCTCAATTGAAAATTTTGATCCTATGGGAATTCATACAGGAGACTCTATTACTGTTGCTCCAGCTCAGACCTTAACAGATAGAGAATATCAAAGAATGCGAGATTGGGCAATAAAAATTATTAGAGAAATAGGAGTGGAGGCAGGAGGAATGAATATTCAGTTTGCGGTAAACCCCAAAAATGGAGAACAAGTAGTAATTGAAATTAATCCAAGAGTAAGTAGAAGCTCTGCTTTAGCTTCAAAAGCAACGGGTTTTCCTATTGCAAAAATTGCAGCAAAATTGGCAGTGGGTTTAACTTTAGATGAAATTCCCAACGATATTACAAAAAGCACATTTTCTGCTTTTGAGCCTACTTTAGATTATGTAGTTTTGAAAATTCCAAGATGGGCTTTTGAAAAATTTCCCAAAACCGAAAGATTGCTTTCTACTCAAATGAAATCAGTAGGAGAGGTAATGGCAATTGGAAGGACTTTTGAGGAAGCTTTGCAAAAAGCTATCAGGGGCTTGGATATTAAAAAATCTGGTTTAGAGACAAAAGAAGAAGAAAAATACCCCCTAAAAATAATTAAAAAATTTCTTTCTCTTCCTCATTTTAAAAGGATATTTTTTATTAAAGCTGGACTCAAAAAAGGACTTTCAACAAAAGAGATTCATGAATTAACTAAAATTGACCCTTGGTTTATAGAAAAGATAAAAAATATTGTAAAAATAGAAAATGAAATAGAAAAATTTAAATTAGAAAATATACCTCCAAATCTTCTTTTAAAAGCAAAAAAATTTGGCTTTTCTGACAAACAAATAGGAAAAATTTTAAATGAAAGCGAACAAAAAGTAAGAGAAAAAAGAGAAAAATTAAGAATAAAACCTGTCTTCAAATTAGTAGACACTTGTGGAGCAGAATTTGAAGCCAAAACTCCTTATTTTTACTCTACTTATGAAAGAGAAGATGAAGTAAAAGTAAAAAGAAAAAGAAAAGTAGTAATTTTGGGTTCTGGTCCCAATAGAATAGGGCAGGGGATTGAATTTGATTATTGTTGTGTACAAGCTGTTTTTGCTTCAAAAGAAGAAGGGTTTGAGACAATAATGATAAATTGTAATCCAGAGACTGTTTCTACTGATTACGAGATTGCTGATAAATTATACTTTGAGCCCTTAACTACAGAGGATGTTTTAAATGTGATAGAAAAAGAAAAGCCAAAAGGAGTAATTTTACAATTGGGAGGGCAAACTCCTATTAATATTTGTTTTGATTTAGCCCAAAAAGGAGTAAAAATTTTAGGAACTCAGCCTTGGGCAATTGATATTGGAGAAGACAGAGAGAAATTTTACAAATTTGCTGAGAGATTGAAAATTTTAATTCCAAAATATGGAATTGCTAAAAATTTAAGAGAAGGGTTAAAAATTGCCAAAAGAATTGGTTATCCTGTTTTAATAAGACCAAGTTATGTTTTAGGAGGATTAAAAATGGAAATAGTAAATAAAGAAAAAGATTTAAAAGAGAAATTAAAAAAAGCTTTTGGAGTTTGGGAAAAGGCAAAACCAATTTTAATTGATAAATTTTTAGAAAATGCAAAAGAAACAGAGATTGATGCTATTTTTGATGGTAAAGATCTTTTAATTTGTGGAATAATGGAACATGTTCAAGAAGCTGGTATTCATTCTGGAGATGCTTGTTGTGTTTTTCCACCCTTTTCTTTAAAGAGGGGAGAAATTGAGAAGATGGTTCAATATACAAAAAAAATTGCCAAATCTTTAAAAATTAGAGGAGTTTTTAATATTCAATTTGCTGTCAAAGAGGGGAAAGTCTTTGTTTTAGAAATCAATCCTCGCGCCTCAAGAACTCTTCCTTATTTGAGTAAAGCAACAGGTTTTCCTTTGGCAAAGATTGCGACAAAAGTAATTTTGGGTAAAAAATTGAGAGATATGGGATTGAAAGAAAAAATTTTAAAGATTTCTGGTTTTGCTGTAAAAGAAGTTGTTTTACCTTTTGATAAATTAGAAGAAGACATTATTTTAGGACCTCAAATGAAATCTACTGGTGAGGTAATGGGGAGAGCTGAAAAATTAGAACCTGCTTTTTTTAAAGCTCAAATAGCAGCGGGTAAAAATCTTCCCTTGAAGGGAAATGTTTTGCTTTCTATTAAAAAAGAACTCTCTCCTTTAGAACTTGCTAAAAAATTTTATTCAGAAGGTTTTAAAATCTTTGCCACGAGAGGAACCGCAAAACGGATTTCAAAAATTAAAATTCCAGTGAGAATACTTTACAAAATTCAAGAAAAGAAAAAACCTAATGTTTTAGATTATATAAAACAAAGAAAAATTGATTTAGCTGTAGTTGTGCCCAGTGAAAAAACAAAAATTCAAGAATACAAATGGAGAAGAGCTTTGATTTCTTTTAAAATTCCCTATTTTAGCAATTTATCCCATGCTTTAATGGCAATTAAAGCCATTAGTTGGAAAAAGAGAGAAAATAAATTGGAAATTTGTCCTCTAAAAAAGAGATATAATTTTTAGAGAGATTATTTTTTATGAAAGTTTTTTAATTTTGGGACCTTCTTTTGTATCTTCAATCCAAAATCCTTTTTCTTTTATTTTTTCTCTTATTTTATCAGCCATCTCCCAATTTTTTTCTTTTCTATACTTTTCTCTTTCTTTGACTAATTTTTCAATTTCTTTTGGAATTTCAATTTTTTCTTTTTTTAACTCTAAAATTTTCAATCCAAATACACTGTCTAATTTTTCTATCAAATTTAAAATGCCTCTTTTTTCAGCCTTAGATAAATTCTCCAATTTATTTATTTTGCTGACAAAATTAAAAAATACTGCCAAAGCTTTTGGTGAGTTCAAATCGTCATCCATTGCTTTTTCAAAATTTTTTTGTGTTTTTAAAATTAAATTTTCTATTTTTTTTCTTTTTGAATTTTCTTTTCTTTCTTTTAAACTTTCCATTTTTTCCAAAAAATTTCTTATTCTCTCTATCGCTCTTTGGCAACTTTTTAGAGCCTCAAAAGTAAGATTTAATTTTTGTCTATAATGTGCATTAATTAAAAAAAGTCTTATTGCCCGCCAACTATACCCCTTTTTTAAAATATCTCTTAAAGTATAAAAATTTCCTAAAGATTTACTCATTTTCTTTCCTTCAACTAATAAATGTTCATTGTGTAACCAAAAATTCACAAACTTTTTTCCAGAATAGGCTTCAGATTGGGCAATTTCATTTTCGTGGTGAGGAAAAATTAAATCAACCCCTCCAGTATGAATATCAAAGGTTTCTCCCAAATATTTCATACTCATTACCGAACATTCCAAATGCCAACCAGGTCTTACCTTTCCCCATTTTGTTTCATAAAAAATTCCTCTTTTTAATTCTTCTAAGGTTGATCTTTTCAATAAAACAAAATCTCCAGGTGAGTCTTTTTGATATTCATCCAAATCTACCCTGGCTCCAAATTTAATGTTTTTTAAATCAATCTTTGAGAGTTTGCCATAATCTTTAAATTTTGAAATATCAAAATAGACACTATGAAATTTTTCGTAGGCAAAACCTTTTTTTTCTAAAACCTCAACAAATTTAATCATGTCTTTAATATGTTGGGTTGCCCGAGGATAAAAATTAGCCTTTTTAATATTCAAAGTTTCTAAATCTTTGAAAAATTCTTTAGTGTATTTTTCAGTAAAGCTTTTAAGGCTCATTTTTGCCAAAGCAGAATTTTTGATTGTTTTGTCATCAATATCAGTAATATTCATCACTAAGATTACTTTGTAACCTTTGTATTCCAAATATCTCCTTAAAATGTCTACAAAGGTATAAGCTCTGAAATTTCCAATATGAGCTAAATCATATACCGTAGGACCACAAGAATAAATTCTAACCTCTCCTTTTTTTAAGGGTTTAAAAATTTCTTTTTTTCTTGTTAAGGTATTGTAAAGTTTTAGCATAAATTTTTTTAAAAAACATTTGTTGACAAATATTTTTCGCCACCATCTGGAAATAAAACCACCATTTTTCCCTTTTTTATTTTTTCAGCTACTTTTAAAGCACCCACCATTACTGCTCCAGAAGAAAGTCCCACAAAAATTCCTTCTTTTTTGACAATTTCTCTTGTCATTTCAAATGCTTCCTCGTCTTTAACATTTATTTTTTCATCTATTAATTCCTTTTTATAAATTCCTGGTTTGTAAGCCTCTTTCATATTTTTTAATCCCTGAATTTTGTGTCCAATATTTGGTTCTACACCAATAATTTTAATTTTTGGATTGTATTCTTTCAATCTTCTTGAAACTCCCATCAAAGTGCCTGTGGTTCCCATTCCAGCTACAAAATGAGTAATTTTTCCTTCTGTCTGTTCCCATATTTCTTTGCCTGTAGTATAATAATGAGCTTTCCAATTATCTGGATTGTTAAATTGATCAGCTAACCAGAATTTTTTATTTTCTCTGGCTAAACTATAAGCTTTTTCAATAGCTCCGTCTGTTCCATCTTTGGCTGGGGTAAGTAAAATTTCAGCTCCAAATGCCTTCAATATTTTTCTCCTTTCCAAACTTACTGATTCTGGCATTGTTAAGACCAATTTGTATTTTTTTACCGCACAAACCAAAGCCAAACCAATTCCAGTATTTCCACTTGTAGCCTCCAAGACAATTTTATCTTTTGTTAATTCTCCTCTTTTTTCTGCCTGCTCTATCATGAAAAGAGCAATCCTGTCTTTTACTGAACCCCCAGGATTGAACTTTTCTAATTTTGCCCAAATTTCTACATTTTTGTAGGGATTGAGATAATTTATCTTTACCAAAGGAGTATTTCCAATTAATTTAAGAATGTTTTTTTCCATTTTTTATTTAGTATATCTAATCTAAAAATCTTTGACAACAAATTTTTATCTATTATTTTAAATTTTATTAAATTGAAAAATTAATAAAATTTTTGTATATAAAGAAAAATGATGACAAAAAAATTTTTTTTAATTTCGCTTTTGTTTTTCTTTTTTCCTCTTTTGTCTTTGGCAACTACAACAAATTGTTGCAAAATTCATACTACTTTTAAATATGCTGGTCAAATTTGGGAGTCAGGAAATTGTTATGGAGAAACTTCTACAAAATGTGTAGCTCCAGATCAAAAAGAACTATGTCCAAACACTATAGTGAGAGAAGATTGGGCGGTAGCTTGTATGTTAAATGTGGTTTATGCTATTACAGATATTGCTTTTGGTTTATTGTTAGCTTTGGGTATTTTAGTGGGATTGGGAGGTGGTTATTATATCTTGACTGCGGGTTCTGATCCTGAAAAAATAAATAAAGGAAAAGATTTTATTATATATGCTATATTAGGATTGTTAGTTGCCCTTTTTGCCAAAGCCATTCCTTCAATTGTTATTAGATTGTTAGGTTAAAGGTTGAAAAAATTTAAAAAGATTTTTAAAATGAATTTAAAAATATGAAAAAAGTCTGTTTGATTCTCTTTTTAAGTATTATTTTTTTGATTTTGCCATTGGGATTTTTAAAAGCCAGTACTACTAATTGTTGTAAGATTATGAGAAGTTTTAAATTTGCGGGAACGACTTATCAGAGTGGAAAGTGTTATGGAGAAGTAAGTAGCACACCTTGTTATCGTCCTGATGGAAAGCAACTTTGTCCTTCTAGCGACCTATACGAAGATGAAAACTGGGGAGCGGTTTGTCTTTTGAATGCAGTTTATGGAATTACAGATGTTGTTTTTGGAGTTTTAATTTCTCTTTCTATTTTAATAGCTTTAGGAGGAGGTTATAATGTTTTGACTGCAGGAGGAGATCCTGACAAATTAAATAAAGGAAGAGATTTAATAATTTATGCCATTTTAGGACTTTTAGCTTCCTTTTTTGCTAGAATTGTTCCTTCTATCGTCGTCTTATTTATGGGAAGATAAAAAATTTATTCTTTTTCTATTTTTACTTTTACTTTTTTCTCTTTCTTTATTTTTGGAATTCTCACTATCAAAATTCCTTCTTTTATTTTAGCTTTGGCTTGGGAAGCGTCAATTTCTACTGGAGAGATAATTTTTCTGCTAAAAGGTCCAAAATAGCATTCTTTAGTGAAATAATCAATTTTTCCTTCTTCTTCTGGCTCTTCCCTTTTCCCATTAATAATAATTACATCTCCTTCAATTGAGATATCTAAATCTTCCATTTTGGTTCCTGCAATGGGAGCTCTGATGACTAATTCATCTTCTGTTTGATATAAATCTATGGGTATTTCTCCAACTTTCTGGTTTAAATCTTCTAAAGAAAAGACAGATTCTTGTTTTTGGGGTAAAGTAGTCTTCTTTTTCTTTGAAGTAAAAAATAATCCCATTTTTTAATTTTAAGAAATTTTCATTGACCTTTTTAATTTTTGGAAAAAATTTGAAACCAAAATTGCCAAATACCCCAAAATCAAAAAGGGAAAAATCAAAAATATTGGGTTTTCTTTTATTTTAATTATAGAAAAATCATAAAAACCATGCAAGAGGATGGCTATTGTCAAGCCAAAAATTAAGGGTTTTATTTGTTTTTTTGATCTAAAAAAAGAAAGAGCTAAAAAATATCCGACAACACCCGCACAGAGAGCATGTAAAAAAGTAGCTGTAAAAAAACGAATAAACCAAATAGCAAAAAATGTTTGGATATCTTCAAAAAAAGCTGCTACAAATCTTAAAATGTTTTCTGAAGCAGCAAAACCCAATCCTGCACAAATCATATAAATCATTGCATCTGTAGGTTCATCAAATTCAGGATGAGATTGAATTTGGTTTTTTACCACTAAATATTTTAAAAATTCCTCTATTAAAGCGACGCCTAAAAAATAATGAAAGATTGAAGCCAAAAGCAAAAGATTGTTTTCTATTAAGATTTTTTCAGGAATTTTGGCAATTTTTTCTAAAAAAAGAGCAGGTAAAGCACTTGCCATGCCCCACAAAAAAACTTTCAATATTAACTCTTTGGGTTCTGGATGAACATCTTTTCTTAAATAAAATAAAAGCCACAAAAAACTTGGCAAAATTCCCAAAGAAAATAAAAAAACACACAATAAAAAAAATGACATAAAAAATAATTTATATTTTAGGCCAAATTTCTATCATTAAAGCCTCTTTTTTATTTTGGAGAGGGAGTTTTTGATAAATAGCCTCGGTAATAAAAGGTAAAAAGGGATGTAACAGTTTTAAGGAATTTACCAAGACATAAACTAAAATTTTTAAAGTTTGCTTTTTTTTAGTTTTGTCTCCTCTTAGCTGTTTTTTTGCTTTTTCAATGTAAAAATCACAAAATTTATGCCAAAAAAAGTCATAAAGAGTTCTTTGGGCTTTTCCAAAATGGAAATTTTCTAAATCTTTATCAACACTTTTAATTGTATTTTTTAATTCTTTTAAAATTTTTCTATCTGCCAAAGTTAAATTTTTATTTTTAAAATTTCCTTTTGGTATTTTTATTTTAGAATTTTGAATTTGCAGGAAAACAAAACGAGAAGCATTCCAAATTTTATTGCAAAAATTCCTTCCCATTAAAATTGTTTCTTTACCAAACCTCACATCTTGAAGTCCTGTCAAATTCCAACTCAACCCCCATCTTAAAGCATCTGCTCCGTATTCTTCAATAAATTTTAAAGGATCAATTCCAGTTCCTAAAGACTTTGACATTCTCTTTCCCTCTTTAGTTAAAATAGTAGGATGAACAAATACTTTTTTAAAAGGAGGCTTTTTTAAAAATTCTATTGCGCAAAAAATCATTCTGGCCACCCATAAATTGATAATATCTCTGGCAGTGCTTAAAACTTCTCCTGGATAAAATTTTTTTAAATCTTTTGTTTTTTTAGGCCAACCCAAAGTAGCAAATGGCCAAAGAGCAGAACTAAACCAAGTATCTAAAACATCAGGAATTCTCTTTGGTTGACATTTTTTGCAAATTTGGCATTTTTTAACTTCAGAAATACAAATAAAATCTTTACCTGTATTTTGACATTGCCAAATAGGAAGGGAATGTCCCCACCAAATTTGCCTGGAAAGACACCAATCCTTTACATTTTCTAACCAATCAAAATATATCTTTTCAAAATTTTTAGGATAAAATTTTACTTTCCCTTTTTTTACTGCCAAAATGGCAATTTTTGCCAATTTTTCCATTTTTAAAAACCATTGCAAAGATGGCAAAACCTCCAAAATACTATGACATCTATAGCAAGTAGGGAGAGAGATTTCGTAATCTTCGCTTTTTTCTAAAAACCCCCTTTTTTCTAACTCTTTTAATATTTTTTCTCTGGCCTTTCTTGTCTCTAATCCTTGAAAAATTTCAGGAATTTTTTCATTTTCTATTTTTCCTTGTTTGTTAATTACAGAAATTAAAGGAAGATCATGCTTTAAAGCTATTTGGTAGTCTTTTAAATCGTGAGCTGGAGTAACTTTTAAAACTCCGGTTCCAAATTTTGGATTTACCAATTCATCGGCTACAATTTTGAGTTCTCTATTTACTAAAGGTAAAATGGCTTTTTTTCCAATTAATTTTTGATATCTTTTGTCTTTTGGATTGACAGCTAAAGCCACATCTCCTAACATTGTTTCTGGTCTTGTAGTAGCAACAATGACAAACTTTTCCTTTTTTGAGCCATTTTTTAAAGGATATCTTAAATACCAAAGCTTTCCCTTTTGAGTTTTATATTCTATTTCTAAATCAGAAAGAGCACTTTGACATTTGGGACACCAATTGATGGGTCTCTCTTTTTTGTAAATTAACCCTTTTTTATAAAAATGGTAAAAAGCAAAATTTACAGCTTTTTTATATTCTTTGTCTAAAGTAAATCTCTTTCTTGACCAATCTAAAGAACAGCCCAATTTTTTAAACTGAGTTAAAATTAAATTTCCATATTTTTCAACCCACTCCCATACCCTTTCTAAAAATTTTTCTCTTCCCAGATCAAATCTACTTTTTCCTTCTTTTTTTAATTCTTTTTCAACAACATTTTGAGTAGCAATTCCTGCATGATCTGTTCCTGGAAGCCACAATGTTTTGTAGCCCTTCATTCTTTTCCATCTAATTAAAATATCTTGAATTGTTGCATTTAAAGCATGACCAATATGAAGAGAACCTGTAACATTTGGAGGAGGCAAAAAAATAGTGTAAACTTTTTTGTGTCTTTTTGGTAATTTATCAGGATTAAAAAAACCTGATTTTTCCCAAAATTGATAAATTTTTTCTTCGATTTCTTTTGGCTGATAAACTTTACTAAGGGTCATTTTAAAAAGAAAACTTTTTTAATATTTTATACATAAATTTTTAAAAAAGGCAATTTTGTTGTATTAGGTTATCCTAAAAAGAGAAAATTTGGTACAAGTATTTCCTATGAGACTGATGAGCTCAATAATAAATTAAATTCTCTTTAAAATTTTTAAAATCAAAAAGGCTATCACCCCTCCAGAAAGGGCAGTAAAAAGCTGAGGCCAACTCATCATTAAAGCAATTTTTTGGGAAAGTTCCTTTTTAAAAAAGACATCAAACAAAAATGCACTCGTAAAAGAGAGAAAAAGGAATTTCAAAAAACTGCTTAAAAAAATTCCCAACCAAAAACTCTTTTCTTTTAATTTAGAGAAGACAATTACTAAGATAGCATTCCCCACCATTATAAAAGGGACCATAGGAGCTAAAATTAAAGGTAAGAGACCTACCGAAAGAGCAATTAAACTTG
>CAZKFX010000007.1:0-37999 GCA_964552375.1 uncultured Candidatus Saccharibacteria bacterium | reverse complement strand
TAAATTTTTCATTTAATCTATCAATCTCTTTATTTCTTTCTATTAAATCTTTTTCATCTAAACCGTGTTCTATTTTTAAAAATTTAGTATGACAAGCAATACCAATAAATTGATAGCCCATTTTTAAAGCTGTCAGAGCCATTTCTTCAATAGAATTTGCTCCTCCATCTTTCCCTCTCCATTTCACATGGCAGTGCAAATCTCCTTTAATTTGTTCATAACCAATTAATTTGGGTAATTTTCTTTTTATAGCAGCTTCTATTTCTCCTTTGTTTTCTCTTAATTCTGGGGGTATCCATTCCATTCCTAAGCTTTCATAAATTTCTTTTTCTGTCTCTCCTGCAATCATTTTTTCTCCTTTAAACAATCCGTATTCAGAAAGTTTTAAACCCTTAGAAATAGCAATTCTTCTTAAAGCAATATTGTGCTCTTTAGAACCTGTAAAATATTGAAGGGCAGCTCCATAAGACTTTTTTGGGACTACTCTTAAATCTATATCAAATCCCTCTTTCATTCTCACTGAAGATTTAGTTTTTCCCTTGCCCCAAACCTTAACTATTCCAGGTAAAGAAACAAAAAAATCCATTACCTTTTCCGGATTTTTTGAGACAACCAAAAAATCTACATCTCCAATAGTTTCTTTTTTTCTTCTTACAGATCCAGCGGTATCTATTATTTCTACTTCTTTTAAAGATTTTAGCTTTTCATAAATTTCTCTCACAATGGGTAAAATTTCACCCAAAAGAAATCTTCCTTTTGAGGCTTTCAAAAACTCAATTCCTTCCAAAATATTTCTTTCAGTCTTTTCATCAAAACCAAACAAATTTTTTATTTTGTGTTCTTTAGCTGCTTTTTCTAAATCTTTTAAGTTTTTTATTCCTAATTTTTCATATAAAACTTTTACTCTTTTTGGACCCAAACCTTCTATTTGAGTAAGTTCTTTTATATTGACCGGAGTTTTTGCTTTTAACTGAAGATAATATTCTATTTTACCAGTTTTTAAATATTCTTCTATTTTCTCAGCAATACTTTTTCCAATTCCAGGGATTTCCAAAAGGGCTTTTTGTCCTCCTTTTTCGTAAATTTCTGTTACATCTTTTTCTAAAGTTTCCAAAGTAATGGCTGCTTTTTGATAGGCATAGGGTTTAAATTTTACTCCCTCCATTTCCAAAAAATCAGCAATTTCATAAAAAATTTTTGCTAACTCTTGATTTTTTCCAAAAGAAACACCTTTTTGTTTATTTTTTTTCATAAAAAAGAACTGAGCTCAAGAGTATTCAATCTTTTTTATTTTATAAATAATTTTTATTGGAGAAGAAAGAATCACTTTATCTCCCACTCTTTTTCCCAAAAGGGCCCTTCCTATTGGAGATTCATTACTAATTTTACCCAAAACTGGATTAGCCTCTACGCTTCCTACAATCTCAAATTTGTCTACTTGTCCATTAATTTCAACAGTTACTTTGGCCCCCAAATGGACAACATCTCGTTGAGATTTAGGAGGAGGTTTTATTATTTTGACATTTTTTAAAATATTTTCAATTTCTCTAATCCTTTTTTCAAGCAAAGTTAAATCCTCTCTTAAACTAAGATATTCTGGATTGACATCTTCAGAATGCAAAATTTGAGGAATTTCTCCATTAATTTTAAGAGAAAGCCTTTTTTTTAGATTTTTGTATTCTTTTTTTAAATTTTTTAATCCTTCTTTTGTGAGATAATATTCTTTTTCCATAAAGCCCTTTTTAAAAAACCTCCTGATTTTTCAGGAGGTTTAGGTTAAAGTTTTTTAAGATTTATTCAATTTTTTTACCTAAACCTCCCCTTAACCTTTTTTTCAATACAAATAAAAAAAACTTTTGTGCCTTTTAATTGAGGCATTCTTTCTTTTTCCAAATGAGACTTTTTTATTTTTATTTGATTATTTTTCATAGCAAAAAATTTTATTAAATTATATCTCTTTTTCTTTTTTTGTCAACCCCAAAAATTTCAAAAAAATTATTTTGCCTTTGTCAAAAATTTTTATAAAATAATAAAATTTAGGAAATCAATGCTAAAAAAAATAAAAAAATTAAAAAGAGTTTTTTTGGGTGCAATTTTTGGCTATTCATTAGGAAATTTTGGAGGTGGAGAGAGTGTTGGTGTTGAAGGAAGGGTTCCATCAATAATTTTTAATTTTAAAAGTTGGCAAATTCACCTTCATCATTGGTTAATTTGCTTTTTAATTTTACTCTTTCTAATTGCATTTTTTGCCAAAAACAAAAAATTAAAGTCTTTTCTTCTCTCTTTAAAATTTGGCTTTTTAGTTGGTTTGATGCTTCAGGGAATTTTAGAATATTCAGATTGGTATTTTATTATCTTAAAAAGAAATTGAAAATTGCTCTTTATTTTTATATTTTTATATAGTAATTTCAAAAAATGAAAAATTCAAAAAAAAGAATTTTAATTGTTAAAGCTTCTGGAGAAAGAGAATTTTTCTCAAAAGAAAAATTAAAAGCCTCTTTGAGAAAAATTGGCGTTTCCGAAGAAATTCTTGAAAAAGTAGCCAAAGAGGTTGAAAAAAAATTAAAAGATGGAATGACAACCAAACAAATTTATAGATTGGCTTTTTTTATTTTAAAGAAAAAAAGCCCCATTTTTGCAAGTAAATATTCTTTGAAAAAAGCCATTTTTGAAATGGGTCCTTCGGGTCATCCTTTTGAAAAATTGGTAGCTGAAATTTTTAAAAGCCAAGGATATAAAGTAGCCACAAATAAAATTTTAAAGGGTTTTTGTATCTGGCATGAGGTTGATGTTATAGCAGAAAACCAAAAGCAAATTTTTTTAGTAGAATGCAAATTCCATCATTTACCTGGTATTAAATCTGATGCAAAAGTGGCTCTTTATGTATTTGCTAGATTTAAAGACATTGAAAAAGAATGGGAAAGAAAGGATAAAAAGAAAAAATTAAAAATGTGTTTGGTTACTAATACTAAGTTAACAAAAGATGCTATTTCTTTTGGGGAATGCCAAAAAATGAAAATCATTGGTTGGAATTATCCTTTCAAAAACAACCTTCAAGAACTTTTAGAAAAAAACAAACTTTATCCTATTACTTGCCTTACCTCTTTAAAGAAATATCAAAAGGTGGATTTATTAAAAAGAGGAATAATAGTTTGTAAAAAAATTAACAAAAAATTGCTAGAAAAATTAAATATTCCCCCTTCTCAAACAAATCAAGTTTTATCTGAAATAAAAGAAATTTTAAGAAAATGAAAAAAATATTGAATATTAAAAAAATTTATCTTTTTTTAATTTTAGTCTTTTTACCTTTTTTAGCAAAAGCTAATTTAGATTTGTCTCTTTTTGCTTTTTATAAAGAGATTTTTTTGCCTCAAAAATTAGATGAAAAAATGGCAATTTTAGTAAATTTAGATGATCAAGTTTTAAGCAAAACAAAAATTGACCTTGGCGATTTGAGGGTAGTTGAAAAAAAAGATCAAAAAGAAATACCTTTTAAAATTTTTTTAAGTGAAACTTTAAATTTGGCTCAAAAAAGTGAAATTTTAAATTATTCCTCTGAGAGAGAAAATTTTCTTCCTCAAAATACGATAGATGGCAAAAAAGAGACTTTTTTTCAAGTTGACTGCAAGAAAAACCCTCAATTTGTTTCTTTTTTGTTCAATTTTAAAAAACCTTATTTTGTTCAAAAGATAGAGATTTTGTCTTTTGATCCTGAAAATACCTGGAAAAGAGTTAAAATTGAAGGTAGCATGAATGAGAAAGATTGGTTTTTAATAAAAGACTGGACAGAAATTCCTTTTTCTCCGAAAAGAGAAATAGAATTTTCAGAGACTTTTTCTCAATATTTAAAACTTACATTTTGGTCTAAAGGTTGCCTTAAAATTCATGAAATAAAGATTTTTTCTTTTAATACTCCAAAAATAATATTTATAGGAGAGCCTTCAAAAAATTATAGGGTTTACTATGGAAATAAATTTGCTAATTTGCCAAAATATGAAATTGAGAATTTATGGGAATATAAATTTTTAATGGCAAAATTGGGTCCTCAAAAAAATAATTTAGAGGCAAAAGAAGATTTAGATGGAGATGGAATTCCAAATATTATAGATAATTGTCCTTTAATTTTTAATTTTTCTCAAAAAGATAGAGACGGAGATGGAGTAGGAGATAAATGTGACAATTGCCCCAATATAAAAAACCCAGATCAAAAAGATAAAAACAGAAATAAAATAGGAGATGCATGTGAAAATTTTGATGTTTTTAATATTGATCAAAAAAATGAAAATGGTAAAAAATATACTTTGGGAAAATTTAATTTTCAAAAAAACAAAATTCAAAATCAAAATAAAAAAAGAAATTTACACAATTTAAAATTGAAAGAAAATACCAAACAAAAAGAATTTAAGATTTTCTGGTTGACAATTCCTTTTGTAATTGTAATTTTGATGTTGTTTTTGAGTTTCCAACTATTAAAAAGAAAAAAATAAAAATTATGTCAGTTAAAGCAATAATTGGAGCCCAGTGGGGAGATGAAGGAAAAGGAAAAATTGTAGATTTTCTTTCTCAAAAAGTAGATTTTATTGTTAGATTTAATGGCGGTCCTAATGCAGGACATACTGTTTTGAACAAATATGGAAAATTTAAACTTCATTTAATTCCTTCTGGAATTTTTAATAAAAAGGCAATTTCTATTATTGGAAATGGAGTAGTAATAAACCCTGAGGTTTTGGTAAAAGAAATGAAAGAGTTAAAAAAAGCAGGAGTTTTTTGTGAAAATTTGAAAATTAGTGACAAAGCTCATTTAATTTTACCCTGGCACTTGGAGATTGATGCCATAGAGGAGAAAGAAAGAGAAAAAAAAGGAAAAAGCATCGGAACTACTTTAAGAGGAATAGGTCCTGCCTTTTCTGATAAAGTTTCTCGTTTTGGTTTAAGGATGGGAGATTTAAAAGATTTGAAAAAGTTTAAAGAAAAACTCTATTTTTTATTTGAATTGAAAAAACACATTTTAAAAAAAACAGAAAATTCCTTTTCGAAAGTCTACAAAAAATTTCTATCTTTAAGAAAGATTTTGTTGCCTTTTATTGTCGAGACAGAATTTATTTTATGGAAGGCTGTTTCGAAAAAGAAAGAAATTTTATTGGAAGGAGCCCAAGGAACCCTGCTTGATATTGATTTTGGTACTTATCCAAATGTAACCTCTTCTTCTTGTATTTTGGCTTCAGCTTCTCAAGGAAGCGGTATTCCCCCAAAAGAGATAAAAGAGATAATAGGAGTAGTTAAAGCCTATACTACAAGAGTAGGAGCTAAAACCCAACCTTTTCCTACTGAAATGCCAGAAAAATTAGCTAATATTTTAAGAGAGAGAGCCAATGAATATGGAAGTACTACTGGAAGACCGAGAAGATGTGGATGGTTAGATGGAGTTTTATTAAAATATGCTCAAAAATTGAATGGTTTTACCTTTTTGGCAATTACAAAATTAGATTGTCTAACAGGGTTTGATAAATTAAAAATTTGTATAAAATATAAAGAAAAACAAAAAGTTGTTCCCTTTGAGAAGTTTTCTATTTCAAATTTAGAAAATTACAAACCAATTTATCTTAATTTGTCTGGTTGGAAAACCTTCCCTTCTAATTGTCAAAAATTTTCTCATTTACCAAGAGAAGCCCAAAATTATTTAAGAGAAATTGAAGAAATAGTAAAAGTTCCTATAAAATTTGTTTCATTTGGTCCAGAAAGAGAGAAAATTTTATCAATTTAAAATTTTATACCTCAATTACTACTGGCAATATCATTGGTCTTCTTTGGGTTCTTTGAAATAAAAACTCACCGATTTTTTCTCTAATTTCATTTTTTACATAAACCCAATTGATAGCTCTTCCAGAACCTGTAGCTCTTTCTACAATATTAATCACTTTCTTTCTGGTATCTCTAAGTAAATCTTTTGATTTTTTTAAATAAACAAATCCTCGAGAAATGATATCGGGAGAAGTTTTTACTCTTCCTGTTTGTCTATCTACTACGGTAATAATCACAAATATTCCTTCTTGAGCTAAAACCTGTCTATCTCTCAAAACTACCTCTTCTACATTTCCAATTCCTAATCCATCTACCATTACATAATTTGCAGGAACCCTTTCTTTTTCAATCCAAATTTCGTCTTTAGTTAAACTAATAATTTGGCCATTTTCAGCGACAATAATATTTTTTTCTGGTATTCCTACTTCTTTTGCTATTTCACTGTGGGCGACAAGCATTGAGTATTGACCATGAATTGGCATAAAAAATTTCGGCTTCATTATTTTTATCATTTCTTTCAATTCCTCTTTTTTTCCATGTCCCGAAGCATGGATATCCATTATTTGAGAATGGAAAACCCTTGCTTCTTGGCGGTAAAGTTCATCTTTTAAAATCTGAACTGTTCTTTCATTTCCTGGAACTACAGAGGAAGAAAAAATTACAGTATCTCCTTTTTTTAATTTTAAATGGGGGTATTCTTTATTGGCAATTCTCATTAAGATGGCTTCAGCCTCTCCTTGAGCACCGGTACAGATTAAGGTTACTTTTTCATCAGGATATTTTGAAATCTCTTTTGGTCTAATGAAGGTTTCTTTTTTTCCTAAAATATAACCCCAATTTTTACAAATTTCTACATTCTTTCTCATTGTATAACCATCTACCGCCACTTTTCTGTTGTATTTTTCTGAGAGAGTAATGATTTGTTGAATTCTATTAATTAATGAAGCAAAGGTTACTGCCACTATTTTTCCTTTAGCCTCTTTGAATATCTTGTCCAAATTTTTGAAAATTTCTCTTTCAGAAAGAGAATGGCCTTCTTCTTCGGCCCCAGTTGAATCTGAGAGTAAAAGCAAAACTTTTTCTTTGCCAATTGATTTTAATTTATCAAAATTGGTAGCAAGATCATAAACTGGATCTAAATCAAATTTGAAATCTGAAGTATGAACAATATTTCCTATCGGAGTTCTAATAATAAGACCTAAATTGTCAGGAATATTATGATTTTGTTTGAAAAATTCAATTTCAAAGGGTGGCAGATCTATGATATCTCCTGGTTTTACTTCTTGAATATTTAATTTTGGTTGTCCAGGAAAATCTTCTTGACGAGTCAAAATGATAGCTTTGGTTAGTCTTGAAGCAAAAAATGGATATTTATGAAAAGGAAATCTATAAATTAAATAAGGAATAGCTCCAATATGGTCATAATGACCGTGAGTAAAAACAACTCCAACAATATCTTTTTCTCTTCCTTTCAAACAAGAAATGTTTGGAATAATATAATCTACTCCCGGCATATCTTCTTCTGGAAGTCTCAAACCCATATCACAAACTAAAATCTTTCCTTCCATTTCAAACAAAAGCATGTTCCTTCCCACTTCCCCCAAACCTCCTAAAGGAATAATTTTTAATTTTTCTTTTTTGCTCATAAAAATCTTTGTGCGGACGGTGGGATTTGAACCCACACACCCATTAAAGGGTATTAGCTCCTGAAGCTAACGCGTCTGCCAAATTCCGCCACGTCCGCATTTCATTGATTTTAAATTTTTATTTTTTATAATATTTTTAATGAAAAAAGTTGTTTTATTAGGTTTTAAAGGTGATGCTTGTGGTAAAATTTACAACCCTGTTTTAATTGATTTGGCTAAAAAAGGAAAGATTGATTTAATTTGTGTTGACTTTGGTCTTCCAGAAAATGTTTTAAATTCTCCCTCTCTCAAAGAAATGGAAACCCTCTTAAAATCCAGAAAGGTTAGCTATCTCAATCTGTCTGATCCTGCTGATAAAATTGCGTATCAAAACCTTTCTGATATTGATGTTGTCTTTATCGTCACTCCTGATATTACTCATTGTAAAATTGCTAATGATTTTTTAGGAAAGGCAAAAAGAATTTTCATTGAAAAACCTTTAGATGCCATTTTAAGAAATGTAAGAATAATTGAAGATTTTCCAAATGTAGAAAAAATTGTTTTCGGTTATGATCATTATTTGGCTAAATTTTATCCTTTTGAAGTAAAAACAGACATTTGGTTAAAAGAAAACCTTATTGGTAAATTGGAAAAAATTGAATTTTCTCTTTTGGAACCAGGAAAAATTCCCAATCACAGACTTAAAGCTTTGGATAAAGGTATGATTTATGACTTTTTTCCTCATGCTTTAGCAGTAATTGTCGCTGTGCCTAGCCCTTTTGCCTATCCAGATGTTAAATTTTTAAAAAAAGTAAAACTTCATCGGGTCTTAACTGCTAAATATTTAGGGTGCAAAATTAATGGAGTTACCTTTGGGAAAATTGATTTTGAAATTTCTTTAAAAGAAAGCATTTTTTGTCAAGCTATTATTGGAAAAGGAGTAGGAAAATTTCCAGAAAAGACCTTAAGAATAATTGGGACTGAAGGAGAAATTTTTGTTGATATTCAAAAATTTTATTATTTCATTTTAAATAAAGAAAAGAAAAAAGTCAAGGAGGGAAAACTTCTTTCAGATTACCCTAAAGAATTTATCCTTTCTGCTTTAGATTTCAAAAAAAAGCTCTCTCAAATTCCAGGAGCTTTGCCTTTTGAATCTGCAAAAGAAATTCTTTATATTTTAGATGAAGCCAGATGGATAAAACAACCTTTAGGAAAGCCTCCTATTTATAAAATAAATTCTTCTGTCTCAGAGATAGAAAAAAAGATTGAAGAAAGAATTTCAAAAAAAAATTAACTATTTAATTTTATATTTTGTAAAATTCCAAGAGCAATAAAATTTGCTATTAAATTTGAACCTCCATAACTTACAAAAGGAAAGGGGATACCAATTACAGGAATTAATCCCAAGTTCATGGCAACATGAATGAAAAATTCCCAAAACAAAAGAGAAGCCAAACCTCCAGCAAAAAGTTTTGGGAAGTTTTTTTTAGCAAAAAAAGCAACTTTCATTATCTGCCAAATTAAAAGAGAAAAGATCAACAGTAAAATTGAAACTCCCAAAAATCCAGTTTGCTCAGCAATGGCAGAAAAAATAAAATCTGTTTGAGGCAAAATTAAAAATCCCAATTGTGTTTGGCTACCTTTTCCGATTCCTTTGCCAAAAAAACCACCGCTTCCAATGGCAATTTTTGACTGATTTTGTGACCAAGAAACCCCTAAAGGATCTGGAAATATAAATCCTAAAATTCTTTTTTTATGGTAATCTTTTAAAACAGTCATCCAGCAAATACTTGCAATTATTAAAAATAAAATCATCAAAATCAAAAATTGGCGGATTTTTATCCCAGAGATAATTAAAATAGAGAGCCACAACAAAATTAAAATAATCACTTGACCTAAATCTGGCTGAAAAAAAATTAAAATTGCAGGAATTAAAACATAAAAGCCAGATTGAAATATGTGTCTTAATCTATACATTTCAATATGTTTTTGAGAAAAATATTTAGCTAACAAAATTATCAAAATAATTTTTAAAAATTCAGCTGGATTAAAAGTTATTCCTCCAATTTTATACCAACTATGGACTCCTCTTACTGGTTCACAAAAATATAAAAAAACCAAAGACAGCAAAGATAAAAAATAAATAATTAAAATTAAGTGAGGATTTTCATTAAAAATTTGCCAATTAAAAAAACTAAAGATAAAAAATAAAAAAATTCCCAAAACAAAAAATAAAATTTGTTTTTTTAATAGTAAAAATTTTTCTTTAAAAGAAAAACTCCAGATTGTTAAAAAACTTGTGGCACTCAACAAAAAAACCAAAAATAAAAGAAAAAAATCAAATTTCTTTAAATAAAACCAAAGTTTTTTCTTCATTGTTGGAAGCAATAAATGTAAGCTGATAAATGACAAAAACTTCCTGAAGTAGCCGATGTCCACCTATGATCAGTTATTGAAGAAGAAATAATACCAACATTACATTTACCTCCGCTCATATTCCAATCATTACACGTATCTTGGATTCCATTTCCTGTTTGAGTTCCATCTGAATTAGTATTGGTAAATACATAAGAACCGTCAGAAATTTTAGTTCCGGTTTCATCTACATTAATAGGAGCTGTCAAGTGTCCATCTGTTAAATCTTTCCAACTTCTGGCAACAACAATACAATTTGGCAGAATATAAGGAAGCGAACTTGTGGTAAACCTCTGGGCAGGTTCTGTAGTAGAACTAGTATCTGTAATCCAAGCTTTATAATCCCCTGGTAAATTGGTGCTATTTGCTGCATTTTGACATATGTTATCTGCCCCCGAAATTCCTCCCAAATTTCCGCCACTTACTTTTTTAGCAAAAACTATTTTATAAGAATAACCCTTAGCTTCTATGGCTCTCTTTACTCCTTTAAATTCTCCCTTTGACTGAAATTTTTGGCAAAATGGCATTTTGGCAAGATATTTTGCTTCTCCTATCTCTCCACTTGTTGCAAAACCCAAAGGCAATCCTTCACAATTTGAAAGACAATAACTTGGGCAAGATTCTTGATAACATTTTGAATTTAAATACAAAATATATTCCACCCCAGTATCTGCAGCAAAAAGAGCCTTTATTGAATTTTCCATTTCTTTAAGAGTCTTTTTTTGTGAAATTGAAACCAAATTAAGCCCCAAAGCCAAAGCCATCAAAAGACAAGTAATCAAGATTACTAAAAATAAGGCACTTCCTTTTGAAAATTCTTTTTTCATAAATTCATCTTTCCATATCAAGATTTCTTTGGGAAATGGTAGTTTGCAAATTCATTTTTGGAGATTTTTTGTTAGGCATTCTAACAATTAGTGATATTGTTATCCTTGGTTGAAGATAATCTGCTGGGGGCTGTTTTTCTCCTAAAAGAGAAATTTTAAATTTTTCTATATAAAGATCAGGAGAAGTCAAAAATCCTTCAGAAGTTGTAACTCCTGAAATGCCATCTTTTTTTATTTCTTTTAATCTGTGATTTTCCAAAAGGAATTGTTGGCATTCGTCTTTGTAATTTCTAAATTTTATTCCAGAGGTTGTGGTTTCAAAATTTGCCTTATATCCTGTCAAACAATTTATTCCTCCAATATCATCTTTTTGAGCCATTCTTAGAGCTCTTGAAATGTATTCCAAAACAAAAGACATTTCTCTGACTATTTTTTGGTTATTAAGAATTTGAATTTGATTTCTAATTGCTGAAACAAACAAAACACTTACAATAGTAAAAACTACCGAAAATAAAAAGATAGCCAAAATTAATTCTAACAAAGTAAACCCCTTTTTAAAATTTACTGTACCCATTTGTAAAGTATTTCCTCTGTCTCAAATTGATGTTTTCCTCTTTTTTCCCATCTTACTATTACTTTTACTTTTATTTGATAGTCAGAAGGTTTTTCAATTATAATTTCCCTTTTAAAAGGTGTTGGGTTACCAGAAGAATAATTATAAAAGTTGCCATCAAACAAAAGAGGAGACCCATTATAAGGAGACAATATTTGAGATTTATAATCTGCCTGAAAACTTCCCTCGTTTAAATTTTCATCCCAATCATTTCCCTTTAACCAATTGGTATCTCTAATATTTCTAACAATTTCAATTCCTTCTTGGACTAAATAAATAGCAGTAAGTCTTAAAGAAGAAAGTTTTGCCCAGACAATCATTTGTTGAGTTAAAACCAAAATCGCAGTTATTGCTAAAGAGACAAAAAAAATGGCTGTTAAAATTTCCAAAAGAGTAAACCCTCTTTGATTTCTATTTAACATAAATTAAACCTGTGGATAAAACCTCCACTGAACTTGTTTTATTATCAATTTTAATAAAAATTTTGGCAGATTGAAAAGTAGTTGTCTGGTTTATAAAAGTAGTAGGATCTGGAGGTAAAAAGGTAATCGTTAAAGGAGAAGAAGGAAAAAGTTGATAAATTTGAGCTTCTTTTTCCAAATTAATTTCTTTAAATTTTTCAATTCCTCCATCGTATTTTTCGTTTCCATCACAATCGGCAAACAAAATATATTTTTTTTCATTTTTAACAAAGTAAACTCCATATCCCCCTTGTGGAATTCCACATTGAAATTCTTTTGTTGCCATTGCCATTTCTTGAGCTTTTCTAATGTCTTGGGCTAATTTGTTGGTGATATTTTTAAGGACCATTTTTTTTCTGTTTCCTTGATAAAGAGGAATAGAAATTGTAGTAAGAATAGCAATTATTGTAATTACTACTAACATTTCAATTAAAGTAAAGCCTTTTGACATATTTTTAAAATTTCATCTCCAAAAAACATTGCTAAAAAAGTCCCACTGACTAAAAAAGGTCCAAAAGGTATTTCGCTTTTTAAGGACTTTTTTTTAAAAATAATCAATCCTGTTCCTATTATAGCACCCAAAAAGAAAGAAAAAAAGATAGCTAAAAAAATATAGGGAGAGCCTAAAATCAGAGCCATAAAAATAGAAAGCTTGAAATCCCCCCAGCCTAACCATTTTTCTTTTGAGATTAAAATTAAAAACAAAAAGAAAAGAGAAGGCAAGAGAGCAAAAATTAAATTTAAAAAATAAAAAATAAAATTTTCACTTTTGAAAAGGTAAAAAAGCCAAAGCAAAAAAGCAAAAAAAATCCCAGGATAAATTACTCTGTCTGGAATAATAAGGTTTTTTAAATCATAAAAAAAAATTAAAATTAAAAGAGAGCTTATTGTTAAATAATAAAAAAGAGAAAATAATGAAAAAAACTTAAATTTGTAAATTAAAAAAAACAAAAAACCTGTTTTCAATTCTATTAAAGGATAAAAAAGAGAAATTCTTTTTTTGCAATACCTACATTTTCCTTTTAAAAAAACATAACTTAAAACAGGAATTAAATCAAAAAAAGAAAGAGGATGTTTGCAAAAAGGACAAAAAGATCTCTTTTCAAAAAGACTTTCTTTTTTCTCTAGACGATAAAGGAGGCAACCTAAAAAAGAACCAAAAATTAGTCCCAAAAGAAAAAAGAAAATACCTCCCATTTAATAAAAAACTCAAAGGCAAAAAATTTTGCCTTTGAGTTAGATTGGAAGAATCTTCTATTTCAAACAATTACTGACAGGTAGAAGAAGCGTTAGTACAAGGATCACTTGAAGTAACAATTGCATTCCCATCATCATCTATACAAAAGTAATGTCCTGACTTTGCAATCAAGCTAGCAGATACACAAAAATCACTAGTGGCACTCTTACAAGTGATACTTGAACCCTGTTTTGTAATATCATTTGCTAAACTACTCAATTCGTCTGCATAATCGGTACCACTACCTGAAAGTGAACCACCTGCACACAATTGCGTATATCCGTCTTCTCTATCTGCATACATTAATTGAGCAACACTTCTTACTTGTCCCATAGCAGCTTTAATTCTTGTATCTTTTGCTCTATCTGTCATTCCTCTCATACTAATTAAAACAATACTTGCTAAAATTCCAATAATGGCAATCACTACCAATAATTCGATTAAAGTAAAACCCTTCACTTTTTTCATAAAAATTTTTTTTTAAATTTGCTTTATTTACCTCCCGACCTTTTATCTTTACACTAAAAAATTTTAAAAAATCTTGAGATTTTTGTCAATAATTTGAAAATTAAAAAATTTTTGCTATAATTTTAAAATTATGGAGATAAAAATTGTAAAAATTGAGCTCCCAAAAGATGTTAATTTAATTTTGGGACAATCTCATTTTATAAAAACAGTTGAAGATATTTCAGAGGCTCTTTTGAATTCAGTTCCAAAGATAAAATTTGGCTTGGCTTTTGTTGAAGCATCTGGCGAATGCTTGGTAAGACATGAAGGGAATGATGAGAATTTAAGAAAGATGGCTAGAGAAAAAGCTTTTGAAATTGGAGCTGGACATTCCTTTTTAATTTTAATTAAAGAAGCTTTTCCAATTAATGTTTTAAATGCAATAAAAAATATTCCCGAAGTTTGTTCAATTTATTGTGCTACAGGAAATTTGGTAAAAGTAATTTTGGCTCAAGATAATGATGGCTCAAGAGGAATTTTAGGGATAATTGATGGTCAAAAGCCAAAGGGAATAGAAGATGAGAAGGGAATTTCTTGGAGAAAAGAAATTTTGAGAAAATTGGGCTACAAATTTTAATTTTCTCTTTTTATGGATCTTTTAAAATTTCACTTTAGCTTTGGATCAAAAATCCTCTTTGATTTTTTTGGCTTTCCAATAACTAATACTTTTTTAATTTCTTTCCTAATAGGAATTTTTCTCTCTTTTTTCTTTTATCTTTCTTTTAAAGACAAAAAAATTTTACCCCACAAATTACAAAATTTTGCTGGTTTAATTTTAGAGACAATTTTAAAATATATAGATTTAATTACCAAAGATAGAAAAAAGAGTTTAGAAATTTTTCCTTTATCTGCAACTTTATTTATATTTATTTTTTGTTGCAATTTAATAGAGATATTTCCAGGACTGGGAATTTTTCCTTTTTTAAAATCTCCAAGTTCAGATTTAAACTTTACCTTAGCTTTAGCTATAACCTCAATGGCAATTTTACATTTGAAAGCATTAAAAAATTTAAAATTCAATTATTTAAAAAAATACTTTAATTTTGAAAGTCCGATTTTATTTTTTATTGGAATAATGGAGTTATCTAGCGAGTTTACGAGAACTTTGGCTTTAGCCTTAAGATTGTTTGGAAATTTATTTTGTGGAGAAATACTTTTAATTTTAGCCTATTTTTTATTTCCTCCGCTTTTTTCTCTTCCTTTTTTGGGCTTGGAAATTTTGGTTGGTTTTTTGCAGGCTTTAATTTTTGCATTTTTAATTGTAATATTTTATACACTAATTAATAAAGTCTAAAACCAAAAAGGTCTTAAAATCAAAGAAAATTTTTTAAAACCTTATGAAAGAATTAGCTATCGCTCTTGTAATGTTAGGAGCTTGTCTTGGTCCTGGTATATCTATTGGATTAATTGGTTTTTCTGCTTTAAAGGCTATGGGGAGAAATCCAGATGCTGGTGCTAAAATTCAAACTTTAGCCATTTTATGTATAGCTTTTGCTGAGGCAATTGCTATTTATTGTCTTGTTGTTGCAATTTTAATTGGAATTTTATTTTAATAGAAAATTTTTATGGAATTTTTAGAAAAATTGGGAATTGACTGGAAAATAATTTTTAGCCAGATAATTAATCTTTTGATAATTCTTTATCTTTTAAACATTTTTGCCTTCAAACCCTTTTTAAAAATATTAAAAGAAAGAGAAAGAAAAATTAAAGAAGGAATTGAAAAAAGCCAAAGGGCAAAAGAATTGCTTGAGAATTTACAAAAAGAGAAAAATAAAATTTTTGAAAAAGCTAAAGAAAAAGGAGAGAAGATTTTGCTTTACTATCAAAAAAGAGCAGAAAAAGAAAAAGAAAAAATTTTAGCTCAGGCAAATAGAGAAAGAGAAGATATTTTAAAAAAAGCAAGAAAATTAGGAGAAAAAGAAATTTCTCAAATGAAAAGTGAATTTTTAAAAAAGAATTTAGAAATCGTTTTTAAAATGACCGAAAAAATTTTAAAAGAGAAAATAACTCCAAAAAAAGATGAAAAAATTTGCAAAGAGTTTTTAAAGAAACTTGAAAATTATGAAGGCTAAGGAATTGGCCAAAAAGATAATTTCTCTTTCTGAGACAAAAGACAAAGAAAAAATTGTCAAAGCGACAATTGATTACTTTGTGCAAAAAAAGAAAATTTACTTTTTAAATGAAATCTTAAGAGAGCTAAAAAAAATTGAAAAAGAAAATGAAATAGAATTGATTTTGGCAAGAGACCTTTCTGAAGATTTTAAAGAAAAATTGAAAGAAAAAATTAAAAAAATATTCAAAAAAAAGAAAAAAATAAAAATTAAAATAGACCCAGAAATAATCGCTGGTTTTTTAATAAAAGAGAAAAATTTTTTAATTGATGCCTCAATTAAAGGAATAATTGAAAATTTGAAATGGAAATATACGAGATTTTAAAAAAAGAAATTGAAAAATTAAAAACAAAACCTCAGTGGCAAGAAATTGGAGAAGTTTTTGAAATAAAAGATGGAATAGTTAAAGCTGTAGGTTTAGAAGGAGTAGAAAATTTTGAATTAGTAGAATTTGAAAGGACGAAAATAAAAGGTGTTGCCATTAGTTTAGAAGAAGATTTCATTGGAATTTTGGTTTTGGGAGATTACTCAAAAATAAGAGAGGGAGATATTGTAAAAAGAGAGAAAAAACTTCTTTCTTTCCCAGTGGGAGAAAGTTTGATTGGAAGAATTGTTGATCCTTTAGGAGAACCTTTAGATGGCAAAGGTGAAATAAAAACAAAAAACAAAAGAGAGATATTTAAAATAGGACCTGGAATAATAGAAAGAGAACCAATAAGAACACCTTTGCATACTGGAATTAAAATAATAGATGCTCTTTTGCCGATCGGAAGAGGTCAAAGAGAATTATTTTTGGGTGACCCTGAGACAAATAAAGTAGATTTTGCCTTATCAATTATTTTAAATCAAAAAAATGAACCCAAAAGACCTTATTGTATTTATGTAGCTATTGGAAAAAGAGAAAATGAGATTTTAAGGATTTCAAAATTTTTAGAAAAAAAGGGAGCTTTAGAATATACAACGATTATTTGCGCTTCAGCTTCTTTGCCAATTTCTTTTTGGTATTTAGCCCCTTTTTCAGGTTGCACCTTGGGAGAATATTTTATGTTTGAAGGAAAAGATGTCTTAATAATCTATGACAATTTGAGCCAACATGCTTTTTCCTGGAGAGAAATTGCTCTAATTTTAAGGAGACCCCCTTCAAGAGAAGCCTTTCCAGGAGACATTTTTTATTTGCATTCTCAATTATTGGAGAGATCAGCAAAATTAAGTGAAAAGATGGGGGGAGGTTCTTTGACCGCAATTCCAATTTTAGATACAAAACAAGGAGATATTACAGGTTATATTCCCACTAATTTGATTTCAATTTGTGATGGCCAAATTTTTTTTGATATTGATCTTTTAGAAAAAGGAAGAATTCCAGAGATTAATTTGGGACTTTCTGTTTCAAGGGTGGGAAGTTCAGCCCAAACAGAGGCTATGAGACAAATAGCTAAAACCTTAAAAATTGAAATAGCTCAATATGAAGAATTAGAAAAATTTACCCAATTTATAGAAGAAATAGATGTAAAAACAAAAGAAAAATTAATCCAAGGAAGAAAAATTTTAGAAATTTTAAGCCAAGATAAAACACAAATTTTTCCTTTTGAGAAAGAATTTGTAATTTTATATAGTGCGACAAAAGGCTTTTTAAAAAATATTCCCTTAGAAAAGATAAAAAAATTTGAAAAAGAACTTTTAAATTTTATTGAAATTTACAATCCAGAAATTTTTCAATCAATTAGAGAAAAAGGAAAAATAGATAAATCTTTAACAGAAAAATTGGATGAAATTATCTTTCAAATAAAAAGCAAATATGAGAATAGAGGAGATTAAAAATAAAATTTTTACTATAAAAAATCTTTATAACCTTACCCATGGACTCCAATTGGTTTCTATAGTTGAAATGAGAAAACTAAAAAATCTTTCTTTGTCTTTTGATCCTTTCTCCAAAAAATGCGTAGAGATTTTAATGAGATTAATTGAGTATCAAAAAATTTCAGATGAGGAATTTATCTTTTTCAAGAAAAGAAAAGTAAAAAATGTTTTGGCTTTAGTTTTTGGTTCAGATAGAGGTTTTTGCGGAAATTACAACAAAAGAATTTTGGAATATTCTTTCAGAGAAATTGAAAAATTAAAGGAAAGATTCAATGTGGATGTTATTACCATTGGAAAAAAAACAGCTAAATTTTTTGAAAAGAAAAAATATTCTATTAAAATGAAATTTTCCCCCATTGAGCAATTTGAAGAGCTTTCTCAGGCGACAAAACTTTGTGAGACAATTTTAAATTTGTATAAAAAAAATGAATATCAACTTATTCTATTTTTTGGCACAAATTATATTAACGCTTTTTACCAAGCCCCTTGGACAATTCAAATTCTTCCTTTAGATGAAGAAAAGTTCAAAAATATATTAAAAGAGTTTTTAGGAAAAGAAAGGGTAGAAAAACCTATTGATTATTTATTTGAGCCTTCTTTTAAAGAAATTTGTGAAAAACTACTTTTTCAATTAATAGAAGGAGAAATTTATAGAGCAATTTTGGAAGCTAGAGCTTCTGAAGAGGCCGAAAGAATGATTGCAATGAAAAGGGCAATGGAAAATGCCAAAAAATTAATGAAAAAATTAAAACTTTTGTGGTTTAAAGAAAAAGAAAATCAAATTACACAAGAAGTTTTAGAGATAAGCATGACAAAAGAAGCAATGTAAAATATTATGGAAGGAAAAATTTTACAAGTTTTAGGACCAGTAATTGATGTAGAGTTTGAAAAACCTCCTCCTCTTTTTAATGCTTTATTTGTAAAAAGGAAAAATCTTTATTTAGAAGTAGAGCAAAATTTAGGAGAAGGAAAAGTAAGATGTTTGGCTTTAGGACCTACAGAAGGTTTGAAAAAAGGAGAAGTAGTAATAGATACAAACTCTCCTATCAAAGTACCTGTAGGAAAAGAACTTTTGGGAAGAATGGTTAATATTTTTGGAGAACCAATTGATGGAAAAGGAAAAATAGAAACTAAAAATTATGCACCCATTTTTAAGTCTCCCCCTTCTTTTTTAGAACAAAGTGCCAAATTTGAAATTTTAGAAACTGGAATAAAATCAATTGATCTTTTAACTCCAATTTTTAAAGGAGGAAAGGTTGGAATTTTTGGAGGGGCAGGAGTGGGGAAAACTGTTTTAATTCAAGAATTGATGAGAAATTTTGTAAAAAAGTATCATGGAGTTTCTATTTTTGCTGGCATTGGAGAAAGATCAAGGGAAGGAAATGAATTATATTTGGAGCTAAAAAGGTCTGGAGTTTTAGGAAATTGCGTTTTGGTTTTCGGTCAAATGAAAGAACCTCCTGGAGTGAGATTTAGGGTAGGATATACCGCTTTGACAATTGCTGAATATTTTAGAGATGTAGAAAAAAAGGATGTATTGTTGTTTATAGATAATATGTTTAGATTTATTTTGGCAGGAGCAGAGGTTTCTGCTCTTTTAGGAAGAATTCCTTCCCAAAAAGGATATCAACCTACTTTATCTTCTGACGTTTCAAAATTTGAAGAGAGAATTGTTCCAACAAAACAAGCTTCTATTAGTTCTTTTCAAGCTGTTTATGTACCAGCAGATGATATTGAAGATCCAGGAATTTCTAGCATTTTTTCTCATTTGGATGCAAAGATTGTGCTTTCAAGAGAAATTTTTTCTAAAGGAATTTATCCTGCTATAGATCCTCTTGAGAGCCATTCAAGATTTTTAGACAAAAGATTTGTTGGCGAAGAGCACTATCAGGTAGCTATTGAAGTGAGGAAAATTTTAAAAAGGTATGAAGAATTGAAAGATTTAATATCTATTTTAGGGATGGAAGAATTGTCAGAAAAAGACAAAATTGTCGCTCAAAGAGCTAGAAAAATCCAAAAGTTTCTTTCTCAACCCCTTTTTAGTGCGCAAGCTTTTATTGGAAAAAAAGGAGAATATGTAAAATTAAAAGATACAATTTCGGATTTTAAAAAGATAATCTCTGGAAAATTGGATAATGTAGAAGAATCAGAATTTTACATGAAAGGAAAATTATTTCTCAATGAAAGCTGAAATTATTTCTTTACATAAAGTTGTCTTTAGAGGAGAATTTAAACAAATAATTGCTCCCGGAATAAAAGGAAGACTTTGTATTCTTCCTTCTCACGCTCCCTTAATTACTTTTTTGAAAGAGGGTAAATTAATTTTAAAAAACGAAAATAATAAAAAATTTATTTTTGATATAAAAAAAGGAATTTTAGAAATCAATCCTCAAAAAGTAAACATTTTAATTTTCTTAAAAAATGAAACTTAAATTTAACTCTATTAACGAGTATCAAAAATATTTCTCAGAATTGATAGAACTAGAAAGGAAAGAAGAAATTTTAACTTTTAAAGAGGAAATAAAAAAAATGAGCCCTAAAGAAAGAGAAGAAAAAGGAAGAGCTCTTTTGGGAATGAAGGCTACTAAAAAAGAAAGGGGTTTGGGAGGAAGATATATTGTTAAATTTAAAAAGATAAAAGATAAGTTTTTTTTAGCAAAAACTGAAATTTCAGTTGGAGATGTAGTCGTTTTGAGCCAAAAAAATCCTTTATCAAAAGAGGTTTTTTTGGGCACTGTAGTTAAAAAAACCAATTTTTCAATTTCGATTGCTTTTGATAAAGAACCTCCAGATTTTATTTTAAAGAAAAAGGTAAGAATTGATTTATATGTCAATGATGTTACCTTTCAAAGAATGCTTTCAGCTCTTTTTAGATTAAAAAAAATAAAAACCAAAAAGCAAAAAGAGTTAAGAAAAATAATTTTAGGACAATCTTTTCCAAAATTTTTACCAGAAAGAGAGATAACTTTTGAAAATAAAAATTTAAATTATTCTCAAAAAAAAGCAACAAAAAGAGCCCTTTCTGCTCAAAATATTTTTTTAATTCATGGTCCCCCAGGCACCGGTAAAACAACAACTTTAGTAGAAATAATAGAACAATTGGCAAAGGAAAAAAATAAAATTTTAGTTTCAGCCGAATCAAATGTCGCAGTAGATAACATTTTGGAAGCTTTAATTAAAAGAGGTAAAGATGTAATAAGAATTGGTCATCCTGCCAGAATAAGTGTTACCTTGAGAAAATATTGCCTTGATTACTTGGTTCAAAATTTGAAAGAGTACAAACAGATAGAAAAATTACGAAAACAAATAGAGAAAATTAAAGAAAACCAAAAAGATTTTTTATTTCCTTCTAAAAAACAAAAAAGAGGGTTAAGTGATAGAGAAATCAAAAAATTAGCAAAAAAAGGAAAGACAAAAAGAAAAATTTTAAAAGAAAACATAAAAAGTATGGCTCAATGGTTAGAATTTCAAGAAGTAATTGATTATTTGCGCCAAAGAATAAAAATTTTAGAGAAAACCGCAATAAATAAAATTTTAAAAAAAGCTCAAATTATTTGCACTACAAATTCTACTGCAGGTAGTGAATTGTTAGAAAATGAAAGGTTTGATGTTGCGGTTATTGATGAGGCTACTCAAACATTAGAACCTTGTTGTTTAATTCCAATTTTGCTTTCTAAAAAAGTAATCATGGCAGGAGATCACAAACAATTGCCACCGACAGTTTTAAGTCCTTTGGCCAAAAAGAAAGGACTGGAATTTTCTCTTTTTGAAAGAATGATCATTTTGTACGGTGACAAAATAAAAGAGATGCTAAACATTCAATATAGAATGGCAGATAAAATAATGGAATTTCCAGCTCAAAAGTTTTATCAAGGTAAATTAAAATCTGCTGACTTTGTAGCTAACCAAAAAATGGAAAAAATTGAAACTCAAAACCCATTTTTTAATGAAATTTTAGATCCAGAAAAAAATATTGTTTTTTTAGATACAAGAGGAAAATTTAAAGAAAAAACCAAAGGAGAAAGCAAATCCAAAGAAAATTTAGGCGAGGCAAAGATTATAAAAGAATTGGTTGAAATTTTATTAAAAAATATTTCTCCTCAAAAAATTGGAATAATTTCTCCTTATGAAGCCCAAATAGATTTGTTGAAAGGATTGTTAAATGTTGAAAATTTAGAAATAAAAACAGTTGATGGATTTCAGGGAAGAGAAAAAGGAATAATTTTTTTAAGTTTGGTGAGATCAAATGAAAAAGGAGAATTGGGTTTTTTGGAAGATTTGAGGAGACTTAATGTTTCTCTTACAAGAGCAAAGAAAAAGCTAATAATTGTTGGTGATAGTCAAACCTTATCTAAAAATAAAATTTACAAAGACCTGATAGATTATATTAAAGAAAAAGAAGGCTACTTTTTGATATAATATTTTAAATTTTCAAAAACACTTTTAATTGACAAATAAAACAAAAAGTGATATCATTTTGTATTTTGGGTTTATATTCAAAATATTTTCAAAATATTTTAGGATTTTGTATTCAAATTTTTTATGGAGAAAAATTGGATTGAAGATATTAAAAAAAGAACAAAAAAACTTCCTATTAAAAGCGGTAGATCAGAAAAATGGGGAAAAATTAGTTTTGATGACTTGGTCTTTGTACCTAGCCAATTAAAAAAATTGCCTGTTGATTATTTTAAAGAAAAAATTTCGACAAGGACAATTATTGGAAAAAATAGCAAAAAACCAATTGAGATTGAAACTCCCATTATTATTGGAGCGATGAGTTTTGGAGCTCTTTCAAAAGAAGCAAAAATTGCTTTAGCTAAAGCTTCAAGTTTGGCAGGAACCATAGCTAATACTGGAGAAGGAGGAATGTTACCTGAAGAGAGAAAGTTTGCAAAGTATTTAATTTTGCAATATTCTACAGGAAGATTTGGTATTACAAAAGAAATTTTAAAAAAGGCTGATGCTATTGAAATTAAAATTGGTCAAGGAGCAAAACCTGGTCAAGGAGGATTGCTTCCAGGAGAAAAAGTAACCCAAGAGATTGCAAATATAAGAAAAGTTGAAAAAGGAAAAGATGTTCATTCACCTCCTTTCCATCCTGATATCAAAGACATAAAAGATTTAAAAGAAAAAATTGACTGGTTGAGAAAAATTACGGGAGGGGTGCCAATTATTTTGAAATTGGGAGCTCCCAAAAGAGAAGATATTGAATTGGCAATAAAAGCAAATCCTGACATTATTGCTTTAGATGGTCATGAAGGAGGAACTGGAGCTGGACCTGAGGTGATGATAGATGAAGTAGGTACCCCCACTTTAGCTTTAATAAGTATGGCAAGGGAAATTTTGGATAAAAAAGTAAGTTCCCAAGAACTTTGGATTGGAGGAGGATTGAACAAAGGAGGAGATTTTGCAAAAGCCTTAGCTTTGGGTGCTGATGCTGTTTTTTGTGCTACCCCTTTGTTAATTGCTATGGGATGTATTTATTGCAGACAATGCTATTTGGGGAAATGTCCAAAAGGAATTGCAACCCAAGATGTTAAATTGAGGAAAAACTTTGATATTGAAAAAGCAGTAGAAAATGTTACAAATTATATTAAAAATTGCACTGAAGAAATAAAAATGATAGCAGGAGCCTGCGGAAAAGATGATATTCATAAACTTAACAAAGACGATTTGAGGGCTTTAAGTTTAAAAATGAGTAAGATTGCTAAAGTGAAATTTATTTCAGAATAAAAGTTTTATGAAACAATTAACAGATGAAAATTTTGATGAATTTTTAAACCAATCAGAAAAATTAGTTTTGATTGATTTTTGGGCTTTGTGGTGCCAGCCTTGTCTTTTATTGTCTCCAATTTTAGAAAAATTAGAAAAAGATTTTGGAGAAAAAATTGCTTTTGGTAAAGTAAATATTGAAGCATGTCCTCAAATAGCAGAGAGATTTGAGATTAACCAAATTCCTACTGTTTTGTTGTTTTATAAAGGAAAAGTGCAAAATGGTTTTGTTGGAGTAAAATCAGAAAAAACCATAAGAGAGTGGTTAGAAAGAGAGATAGAAAAAATAGAAAAAGAGAATAAAAAGGAAGAAGAAATCGAACAAGTTATAAAATGGTATGAGGAATATGCTAAAAAGCAGGGTTTTAGATTAAATCCAAACAAAAAAGCGGTAATAAGAATTATCAAAGCTCTTTTAAATAATGAAAAAAAATATGGAGCCAGATATTGTCCTTGCAGGGTAATTACTGGAGATTTGGAAAAAGATAGACCAAAAATTTGTCCTTGTTTTTGGCACAAAAAAGAAATTGAGACAATGGGACATTGTCATTGTGGATTGTTTTGGAAATAAAGAATAAAAAGACTTGACAAATAAAATAATTTTTGCTATTTTTTGAAATGGAATTTATGGAAAAAAATAAAACCAAGAGATGGCAGAAAGAAAGGAAGCGGCAAAAGAAAGAATGAAGTGAGCAGAGAGTGCAAGGATTGATATTGAGAAAAAGGCCGCTTCCTAAGAAGCGGTCTTTAAAATAGAGCTCTTTGACAATTGAATCTCTCAGCGGTCATTAATTGCTAGCTAAGGCGGTTTAGAGGCAGATGGTGGATGCCTCGGGAGGTTGAGGCGATGAAGGACGTGGGGTGCCTGCGATAAGCCCGGGGGAGGTGGCTACCAACCTGTGATCCCGGGATCTCCGAATGGGGAAACCCAGCACTGTGAAACAGTGCTCCCGCACCGTTTCACAGTGAACTCAAAAGTCAAAGCTCAAATCTCAAAACTATTTAAAAGGCAAAAACATTTAGAAAGACTTAAAATTTCACTTGTAGATTTGAGTTTTGAGATTTGAGATTTGAGTTCACCGCGAAGCGGTGCGGGGCTTACCCGGGGAAGTGAAACATCTCAGTACCCGGAGGAAAAGAGACCAAAAGGCATTCCCTGAGTAGCGGCGAGCGAAAGGGGAGGAGCCCAAACCAAATATCTTGCTTTTGCAAGATATTTGGGGTTGCGGGGTGAAGACGGAGGCTTTGCCTCGGGAAGTTACAAATCTTTGGGATAGCCGAATGAGTCTGGAAAGACCAGCCATAGAGGGTAATAGCCCCGTAGGCGAAATCCCAAAGACTTCCTGGTCTTCATCCCCGAGTACCGTGAGGCCAAGAAAACCTCGCGGGAAGCTGGCAGGACTACCTGCCAAGGCTAAATACTCAACCTCACCGATAGTGCACCAGTACCGTGAGGGAAAGGTGAAAAGTAGGGAGGTGATCCCGGTGAAATAGAACCTGAAACCATCTGCCTACAAGGAGTCAGAGCTCAATCTTCCTTTTTGGGAGATTGGGTGATGGCGTTCCTTTTGCAGCATGACCCAGCGAGTCGTTTTACTCTCCTCGTCTAAGGGCTTCTGGCCCGGAGGCAGAGTGAAAGCAAGGGTGAAAAGCCCGCTTTGAACCATTTTGGTTCAAAGGGAGAGTAAAACGGACCCGAAACCGGGCGAGCTTGCCATGGCCAGGGTGAACCCATTTGATAAGAATGGGGAAGGCCCGAACCCGTGGGTCGTGCAAAACCCTGGGATGAGCTGTGGCAAGAAGTGAAAAGCTAAACGAGCCCGGAAATAGCTGGTTCTCCCCGAAATAGCTCTGGGGCTAGCCTGGGGAAGTAAGCAAGGGAGGTAGAGCACTGGAAGGAATGCCGTACCTTCGGGTAGGTATTCCTACCAAACTCCGAATGCCCTTGCTGTAATCCCTGGAGTTAGAACCTGGGCGCTAAGGTCCAGGCTCGAGAGGGGAACAACCCAGATCCTCGTCTAAGGTCCCTAAGTTTGGGCTAAGTGCTCATAAAGGAGGTCTTCTCTCCTTGACAAGTAGGAGGTTGGCTTAGAAGTAGCCATCCTTTAAAGAGTGTGTAATAACTCACTACTCAAATTCCCTATTTTAGGGAAGGGAGAGGAGGCGCCGAAAATTAATGGGGCTAAAGCCCAACACCGAAGACAGGATTACACACCTTTAAAAGGTGTGTAAGGTAGGGGAGCGTTCGCATCGCGCTGAAGGAGAGGAGTGATCCTCTCTGGAGCGGTGCGAAGTGAGAATGCTGGGATGAGTAACCGCAATCCAGGTGAAAGCCCTGGAGGCTGAAAGCCCAAGGTTTCCTTGGCAATGGTGATCAGCCAAGGGTTAGGCGGTCCTAAGGCGAACCCGAAAGGGGTAGCTGATGGGCAGTGGGTTAATATTCCCACCCCCGCACACTTTTCTGAACACCGACGCAATGGAGTAGTCTGGAGGGATTATTGGCTTTCCTTAGGGAGTTTTCTCCCGTTCCAGATGAATCCATTGCCTAGAAAAGGTGGTAGGGTTAAAAGTGTGCGGACCGTACCGCAAACCGACACAGGTGGGCTGGTGTTAGAGCACTAAAGCCAACGGGTGAAACCTCCTTAAGGAACTCGGCAAAAAAGCGGCCGTAACTTCGGGATAAGGCCTGCCACATTGTTTTGCCTTTTGGTAAAACAATGTGGCCGCAGCGAAAGTTCCCCTGGGGACTGTTTACCAAAAACACAGGTCCCTGCTTAACTCGTAAGAGGATGTATAGGGGCTGAAGCCTGACCAGTGCCCGTGTGTCATCCTTGGCGGTCTTTACCAAGAATTTTTCTTGGTAAAGACTGACTGGGGTAAGCCTCGGGTGAACGTCGGTGGTAACTCTGACCATCCTAAGGTAGCGTAATCCCTTGTCACGTAAGTTGTGACCCGCACGAAAGGCTTAACCACTGGGGGACTGTCTCAAGGAGGTGCCCGGTGAAAATGCAATAGGGGTGAAAATGCCCCTTACCTGCGGTGGGACGAAAAGACCCCGGGAGCTTTACTGCAGTTAGGTATTGAACCTGGGTTTTGGGTGCGAAGCGTAGGTGGGAGGCTATGAAGCTCGCTCTCCGGGGCGAGTGGAGCCGCCAATGAGACACCACCCACTCAAAACTCTGGTTCTAATCCTGCGGGAGACAGTGCCTGACGGGCAGTTTAAGTGGGGCGCTTGACTCCTAAAGAGTAACGGAGTCGTCCATAAGGTCGGCTAGCTCCGGATGGAAATCGGAGTGATAGGGCAAAGCCAAAAGCCGGCCTGACTGCAAGGCGGACATGCCGCGCAGAGGGGAAACCCGGGCTTAGTGAACCGACCCTCCTTTGTAGGAAGGGGGGAGATCATCGGATAAAAGTTACCCCGGGGATAACAGACTGGTAGGGCCTGCGAGTTCACATCAACGGCCCTGTTCGGCACCTCGATGTCGACTCGCCACATCCTGGGGGTGGAGAAGCTCCCAAGGGTCCGGCTGTTCGCCGGTTAAAGTGGCTCGTGAGTTGGGTTCAAACCGTCGCAAGACAGGTTGGTCTCTATCTACCGCAGGCGCCGAGACTTGAGGGGAGCTGGCCCTAGTACGAGAGGACCGGGCCGGACCGACCTCTGGTGTACCAGTTGTCGGGCCTCCGGCACAGCTGGGTAGCTAAGTCGGGCCGGGATAAGGGCTGAAAGCATCTAAGCCCGAAGCCCACCCCAAGATTAGGTCTCATAGCCTGGTGGGAGATTACCACCTTGATAGGGCACAGGTGTAAGTCCCGTGAGGGATTAAGCCGAGTGCTACTAATAAGGCGTCGCCTTAGCTAGCAATTAATGACCACTGAGTTTTTAAACCCCACCAATAGAACTTTTTAGTGGCAGCTATACTGGGGTTGACCCACCCGTTCCCATTCCGAACACGGAAGTGAAATACCCCAAGGCCGATGGTAGCCCTTTTTGGGCGAGAGTAGGTAGCTGCCACTAAAGGGTTTTATAAAGTGGGGTTTTATTTTTTTAAATTTTTTGATAGTTAAAAAATTAATGAAAGAAAAAATTTTTTGCCTCTTTCTTTTAGTTTTTGTTTTTGTATTTTTAAATTTTTTTTCAGTTAAAATAAAAAATTTCTTTTATTATTTTTCTTCTCCTTTTCAAAGTACTATTTTAGAAACAAAAAATTTTTTAGCTAATTTTTTTTATACGTTTACTAAAAAAAAGCATTTAATTGAAGAAAATGAGAAATTAAAAAAACAAATTTATCAATTAATGGTTGATAAAGAAAGGCTTTATCAATTAGAAAGAGAAAATGAAATTTTAAAAAAAGCCTTAAAAATTCAATCTCAGAATTCTTTTGAATTTTTTTCTTCTCAATTTGTAAGCAAAATTTTTGATTCACCAGATAAAATTTTAATTAAAGGAGGAAAGAGAGACGGAATAAAAAAAGGAGACCCCGTGATTACTCCAGAAAAGGTTCTTGTGGGAAGAGTGGAAGAGACTTTTGAAAACTTTTCTTTGGTTTCTCTTATTTCTCAAAAAGATTTCGCTTTTGTTGGCAAAGTTTTAAATAAAGAGAAAATTCAAGGAGTAGTTAAAGGAAAAGGTAATGGAAAAGTTCTTTTAGAAAAGATTCCTCTTTTTGATAATTTAAAAGAAGGAGATGTTATAATCACAAGTATTTTAGGAGGAATTTTTCCAGAGGGTCTTTTGGTAGGGGAAGTAAAAAAGATTGAAAAGTCAGATTTGGAACCGTTTCAAAAAGCTCAAATTTCTCCCTTTTTTAAAAAAGAAAAATTAAATTATCTTTTTGTAATTATTAAATGGTGAGGGAAATTAAAAAAATTTTAATATTGTTTTTGTTTTTTTACATTTTAGTATTATTTGAGACAATAATTTCCCCCTTTTTTCCTCTTTTATTTCTCTTTGTCATTTTGATAAATTTATTTGAAGCTCCTCAAGGTAAAATGGGGATTTTTTCTGCTTTAATTGGAGGCTTTTTTTTAGAAGTTTTCTCTCAAAAATTTTTTGGTTTTTATTGTTTGATTTTAATTTGTATCTCATTTTTTATTAAAATGATAATAAAAAGAGTTATTGAGTTACCCTCTTTTTTAAAATGAAACTGAATTTTAAAGATAAAAAGAAAAAATTAATAGAAAAATTCCAACCATCAGAAGTTCTTTTGGATTCTTTAAGCCAAAAAAAAGAAGGTGATTTTTTTGAAAATAAAATAGAAACCCCTCTTTCAAAAAGCAACATTTTTTGGTTTTTCTTTTTTATATTAGTGATAATATTTTTGCTTTTGGTTAAAAGTTTTCAACTTCAGGTATTAGAAAAAGATAAATTTTTGGCTTTAGCTCAAAAAAATAAATTTATTTTTCAAAAAATTAAATCTCAAAGAGGAATAATTTATGATCAGAATTTTGAACCTTTAGTGTTAAATAAAGTTAGCTTTAATTTAATTTTAGACAAAAAATTTCTCCCAAAAAATGAAAAAGAAAGAATGAAAATCTTTGAAGAAGTAGCCAAAATTCTCAAAAAAAACCCCGACATTTTAAAAAAAGAGATTGAAAATACAAAAGAAGAAAAAATTAAAATTGCTCAAAATTTAGATCACCAAACCTTGCTTTTATTGGAAACAAAAATTTCAAAATTGCCTGGTTTTGAGATTGAAAAAACTATTCAGAGAGAATATATTAAAGGAGAAATTTTTTCTCACATTATAGGTTATCAAACAAAATCTAAAATCAAGGCCGGTCTAGAAAAAGTATATGATGAAATTTTATCTGAAAAATTAGGCAAAATGAAAGTAGAGAGAGATGTTAAAGGAAAGGTTCTTTCAAAAAAAATTGTTTCTTTACCTCAACCTGGTAAAAATCTTTGGTTATGGATAGATGGAAAATTGCAAGAAAAAGTTTATCAAGAAATGAAAAGAGTAATGGAAAAGACAAATGTGAAAATTGCAAGCGCCATTTTATTAGATGTTAAAACAGGAGGAGTGCTTTCTTTAGTCTCTTTTCCAAGTTATGATAATAATCTTTTTTCAAAAGGAATAACTAAAGAACAATGGCAAATTCTTAAAAATGATCCTTATCGTCCTTTATTTAACTATTCAATTAAAGGGGAATTTCTTCCAGCTTCTACAATAAAGCCTTTTTTAGCTTTAGCTGCATTACAAGAAAAAATCATTGATCCAAAGAAGAAAATTTATTGCCCAGGTTTTATTTCAATTCCTAATCCTTGGAACCCCAAGTCACCTACTATAATTAAAGATTGGAAAGTTCACCATTGGACAGATCTTAAAAAAGCAATTGCGCAATCTTGTAATGTCTATTTTTTTGCAATTGGTGGGGGATATAAAGATCAAAAAGGTTTGGGACCTTTGAAAATTAAAAAGTATCTTGAGATTTTTGGTTGGGGTAAAAAAACAGGAATTGATTTATTAGGAGAAGCAAAAGGATTTTTGCCAGATCCTCAATGGAAAGAAACAAAATTGGGTCAAAAGTGGACTCTTGGAGATACTTATTTGTATGCTATAGGTCATGAATTTGTTAAAGTTACTCCTCTTCAGTTGGCGGTTTCTTTTTCTGCTTTAGTAAATGGAGGTAAATTATTTAGACCAAAAATAGTAAGAGGAATTTTAGATGAAAAAAAGAATATAATTGAAGAAAAAAAACCAGAATTAATAGAGGATTTAGTAAAAAGCGGAAAAATAAAAAAAGAAAATCTAAAAATAGTAAAAGAGGCAATGAGAGAAGCTGTGGTTTCTGGCTCTTGTACAAATTGGTTAGATAAATTACCTGTTAAAGCAGGATGTAAAACAGGAACCGCTCAGACAGGAGAAAAAGGCATTTATGATGGTTGGCTGGTAGTTTTTGCCCCTTATGAAGATCCCCAAGTTGTTTTGGTAATTTTTCTTCATAAAATAAATAAAAATCCTCACCGTTTTGTTTTAGAAATTGCCAAATCAATTTTAGAATGGTATTTTAAAAATGAAAGATAAAATTGGAAAATTAGGAAAACCCACTTTAATTTTTGGCCCAGGTCAGCAAAAAAGGTTAAATTTGGTCAAAAAATACGTTGATTTAAGAGGAAAAAATATTTTAGATGTAGGATGTGGTATTGGAGTTTATACTCAAAAATTTTCTTTGGAGGGAAATTTAGTTTATGGTATAGATATTGATCCCGAAAATATAAAATTGGCAAAAAAACTTACAAAAAAAGCCCGGTTTTTAGTAGCAAAAGCTGAAAATTTGCCTTTTAAAGACAACTTTTTTGATATAGTATTTTTGCACGAGATTTTAGAGCATGTAGAAGATGACAAAAAAGCAGTTTTTGAAGCTTTTAGGGTTTTGAAAGAAAAAGGCAAAATGATAATTTTTGTTCCTAACAGACTTTATCCTTTTGAAACCCATGGCATTTACTTTAGAGGAAAATATATTTATTGTAATTTTCCATTTATCAATTGGTTTCCAAAAAAAATTAGAGATTTTTTTTGTCCCCATGTGAGAATTTATACTAAAAGAGATTTAAAAAAATTATTTGAAGGTTTGAAAGTGAAATTTTTAGTTTTAGATTATGTTTTTCCTGCTTTAGATAGACTCTCTGTGAGATATTTTAAATTAGCTAAAATTTTAAAAAAAATTCTTAATTTTTTAGAAAAAAAATATTTTTTCAGACAGTTTGGAATTTCAATTTTTGCAATAATTCAAAAAGAAAGTTAAAATTTAAAAAAATTTTTTAGCTATGATAAAATTTGCCTTTAAAAAAACTTCCCAAGTTCCTCTAAATTTTTTTAAAAAAAGAAAAGTTATTACAGAGTATTTAAAAAAACTCAAAGAAATTTTAAAAAATAAAGATTTTAGTCTTCCTGAGAGCTTTTTGATTTTACCTGACCAAAAAAAGAAATTGCCTACAATTGAAAACTTAAAGTTAATCATTTTAATTGGAATAGGAGGTTCTAGTTTGGGCACCAAAGCTGTTTATTTTGCTTTAAAAAACAAAAAAAGACTAACAAAAATATTGTTTTTAGATGCCCTAAATCCTCTTTTTTTAAAAAAGGTAGAGAGACAATTAAAAACAACTTCACCAAAAAAAACTTTGATTTTTTTAATTAGTAAATCTGGAAAGACAATTGAGGTATTAGCTAATTTTTTTGCTATTTTTAAATTGACAAAAAACCTTTCTTTACCAATTTTCATTCTTACTGAGAAAAATTCTCCTCTTTGGGAATTTGGAAAAAAAAGAAAAATTTTTACTATTGAAATTCCAAAAACAATTCCTGGAAGGTATTCTGTTTTTTCTGATGTTGGAATTTTCCCTTTAAGTTTGGCTAAAGTAAATGTTAAAAAATTTCTTTTTGGAGCCAAAAAAGCTAATGAGATTTGTTTAAAAGACGATCCTTTAGAAAATCCTGCTTTATCTTTTGCTTTAACTATATATTATCATTGGCAACAAAAAAGAAGAATTTATGTAAATTTAGTTTTTCCTCCAGATTTAGAATTTTTGGGAAAATGGTATCTTCAACTGATGGGAGAAAGTTTAGGTAAAAAGGGAAGAGGCATTACTCCTATTGTGAATATTGGAAGTAATGACTTTCATTCTCTTGGGCAATTATATTTTGAGGGACCGAAAGATAAATTGGTAAATTTTATCTTTGTAGAAAATTTAGGAATAGACAAAAGAGTTTTTCCAAAAAAGGATTTAGAATTTTTAATTAATGGAGGAAAAAAAATTTGGCAAATAAATAGAGCAATTTTTGAGGGAGTAAAAAAAGCTTATATAAAAAAGAAAATTCCTTTTACTGAAATTTTATTACCAAAACTAAATGAAGAAAATATAGGATTTTTAATGGAAATGAAAATGATAGAAATAATTTTTTTGGCAAAATTAATAAAAATTAATGCTTTTGATCAACCCGGAGTAGAATTGTATAAAAAAGAAGCAAGAAAAATTTTAAATGAAAAAAATTAAATTAATTTTTGGTGCAAAAAAGACAAAACTTTATTTTTTTCATTGGGTGCTAAAATTGCTTCTAATCTGACACAATTTTGATAGGGAAAAGCTCCCATTTCTGCTTTTGGAGAAATTTGATAAAGATATCTGTTAAATTTTTCTACTATTTTCCAATCCATTTTTCCAATGGCACTAATCATGCCAATATCTTTTGTTGTTATTTTATAACCTAAACTAGAAATTTTCTTTTGGCAATTTTCCAAATCATAATTGTCTTTTTCAATTACAATATAAAGAGTCTCTTTTGTATTTCTAATCAGCACCATATTAATTCCTTTTTTACTAATAGTTTCAGAGATTTCATGAAGAGCTCCGGGTTTTGTTATTTTTTCACCACTAATGATAAAGAGCTTTAAATTTTCTTTAAAATTGAGAATTTTGATGCCAAATTCCAAAGAAAGATTGCTTTTTATTATTGTCTTTTTTTTAGGATTGACAATAAAAGCTATCTCAATTTCTTTTTTCAATTTTTCTATCCAATTGATAGCTTTACCTTGAATTATTTTTCCTGCCTCTTTGGCTTCTTTGTAAGTTAAAAATTTAATCTCTTTTGGATTTTTGACAATTTTTGGATCAGCAGATAAAACCCCAGCAACATTTTTCCAGAGAATGACTTTAGCATTTTTAAATACATATCCTAAAAAACAAGCAGTTGTGTCTGATCCCCCTCTTCCAAAAGTTGTAGTTTGTCCTTTTTTTGTTTTGCCAATAAATCCAGTAATTACTGGTATTTCAGAGAAATTTTTCAATTTTAATTTGACATTTTTTGAGCTTTCTTTGGGTAAAATATTAGCATTACCAAAATTCTCATCAGTAATTATTCCCAATTCATCAGAAAAAAAGCTTTTAGCTAAAATTCCATTTTTGTTCAAAAATTGAGCAAACAATAAAGCTGACCATTTTTCTCCAAAAGACAAAATTCTGTCTTCAAATGCCAATTTATTTGTTTTTTTCTTTTTCAAATCATTTTTCAGTCTTTCGTTTAAGTTTTCTAATTTCTCTTTCAAATGAGAATTTTCAATCTCCAATTTTTCCATCCAATCCAAATGGATTTTTTTTAATTTCTTTAAAAAAAACTCAATTTTCTCTTTATCTTTTTTGAAATCCAATTGAGCCAATTTTTTCAATTTATCTGTGACTCCAGCCAGAGCAGAAACCACTACTATAGGCTTTTCTTTTTTGTTCAATTGTTCTTTTATTCTCTTTAAGGCAAGTTTTACCAATCGAGGAGTGCCGACAATTTCTCCTCCAAATTTATTTATTATTATCATTTTTCAATTATACTTTCTTTAATTTTTATTCCAAAATGGCGACCTCCTTTTTCTAAATTTACTAAAACCTCATCTCCCTCCTTTAATCTCGAGACTGATATCGGTTTTCCATTTTTTCCTACTAAATTTACGGTTTCTGCATTTTGTAAAATAGTGCTTATTTTTTCATTTTTAATTTCTGCTTCAACCAACACCATTGGTCTTTTTTCTATCTTTACTCTTCCTACAATAGCTTTTTTTATCTTTCCCTCTTTGTTTACAATTAAAACCTCGTCTCCTGCAGATAATTCACAAAGATATTTTGTCTTTTCTTTTGAAACCTTAATATAAGCATGAACCGCTCCTGCATTTACTCTGAAGGGTCTAGCTTCAACATAAGGATTTTCTAATGTTTCAGAATGGACAAGGAAAAAACCTTTTGATTGAGAACCTATTAGCATTCCTTCTCCCATGCTCAAAATTGAAGTTGTATCTACACAAACCCTGTCTCCCAAACCAAGATTTTTTATCTTTGTTATTTTAGCAGGTTCTAAAACAATCTTTTCTAAAGAGAGTTCATTTAATATGTCTTTTGCTTTTTTTATCTCAGTAATATCTTTTGGAGAAAAAACAACTCCCCTTACTCCTTTTTCCAAAATTTGAGCTAAGAGAGGAATTTCTTTTAAATCTTTTGCTACCGCTAATATTTCTCCTTGTAAATTGGCAATTAAATTTTCAAGAGGAATAATTTTCCAATCTTTTGTTTCAACAATTAAAAAATCAACCCTTTTTCCTACCCATTCTGCTAATTTTTCTTTTTCTTTGGAATCAACCTCAATTAAAGCACAATCTCCTTTTTTCAATCTTTCTGCCTCCTTTTTATTTTTCACTTTTACTATTTTGATATCTCCTCCTTCTTCACTGGCTACTTTTATTCCTCGAGCCAATTCTTTTACCTTTTTTACATTCTCTTTATCTAAAACCAAAACTTCCACCCCACTTTCAATTGACTTTGTCACTAAGGGTTTAATTTTTTCCCATTTTCCGCTTAATTTTATCCAAAGAGTTTTCATAAAATTTTTTTATTTTAATTTTTCCATTGCTTCTTTTGCAGTTTTTCCTTCATGAACAATTGTTGACAAAGCTTTGACCATTTTTTCTGGATCTTTGTGTTGAAAAACATTTCTTCCAATTGAAACTCCTTTAGCTCCTGCTTTCATTGCATTTTCTACCATTTCTAAAAGTTCTTTTTCGCTTCCCATTTTAGGACCACCTGCAATTACCACTGGAACTGGACAACCTTCAATTACTTCTCTGAAAGATTCCACACTTCCAGTATAATTTGTTTTCACAATATCTGCTCCCAATTCTGCTCCTATTCTGGCTGCCATTTTTACCCATTTTACATTATGTTCAGAATCAATTTTGGGACCCCGGGGATACATCATTGCCAAAAGAGGAATTCCCCATTCATCACAAATTTTAGCAATTTTCCCCAAATCTTTTAACATTTCCAATTCTTGGGGGGCTCCAATATTAACATGAACCGAAACTCCATCTGCTCCCAAAGCTATAGCTTCTTTTACAGAAGCCACCAATACTTTATTGTTAATATCAGCTCCTGCTATAGTAGCCCCTGAAAGATGTAAAATCAAAGTTGTTTGTCCATCAAAACAATTTTTAGCTATTCCTTTGTGAACTAAAACCGCATTAGCTCCACCTCTTGCTACTTTTTCAATTGTCTCTTTCATATTTACTAATCCGGTTACAGGTCCTATACTTACTCCATGATCCATAGGGACAATAATAGTATTTCCAGAATTTTTATCAAATATCCTCTTTAATCTTATTTCCTTTCCTAAAGCCATATTAATATTTCTTTAAATTATTTTTCTTTTTATTTTTAAGAAGCGACCTTTCTTTAAAAAATTAGCCCTCTTTTGGAGGGGCTAGTTTTAGGATTTAAAATTTTTTTTTACCCAAAACTAACCCCTCAAAAGAGGGCCAAAAAAACCAAAATAAAATTGATTATTGATAAATTTTCTTTTTCTCATTGTTTTAATTTTTAATAATATATACAAACTTTCAAAAATTTGTCAAGAGAAAAAGAAAATTTAATGCCCGGGGTGGGATTCGAACCCACACGGGTGTAAAACCCACACGGTTTTGAGCCGTGCGTGACTGCCAAATTCCACCACCCGGGCAAATTGTCAATAAATATTTTATAAAATCTTTGGACAATTCTCAAATTTTATTTTAGCTTGACAAAGAATTTTTGAGCAGATAAAACAAAATAAAATTTTGGAATAATGGAATATGAAAAATTAAGAAAAAAATACCCTCGCTTTGTCTATGAAAGTTATTTTTATAATCTCTCTAAAAATAATTTAGAAATTTTTTTTAATTTTAAAATTGAGCCTGATATTTTTTTTACTCCTCAAATTGTCTTTGAAAATGTAAAAAAAGAACAAATAAATAGATTGGCAAAAGAAGAACTTAATAATTTAATTTTCAATTTGGGATTAATTGAAATTCCTTCTTATTGGAAAGCTACTTGTTCTCCTTTGATTGAAATTAAAGCCGGTTTTCTTAATAAAATCCAAATTAAATGGTGGAAAAATTTAATCCTGAAAGGAATGGGGCAATTTTTTTATGAAAATAAAATTAATTTTACTAAAAAAGACTTTCTTCAAATTAAGGTATCAAACTTTTTAAAAGAAAATTTTTTATATCAAGGAGATTTAAAAGACAGATTTTTAGTCCCTGTTGGAGGAGGAAAAGATTCAATTGTTACAATAGAAAAATTAAAGAAAGAGAAAAAAGAAATAGCTTGCTTTTTGGTTAATCCAACAAAAGAGATGTTAGATGTTGTAAAGATGGCAAAAATAAAAGACAAAATAATAGTAAAAAGAAAGATTGACAAGAAACTTTTAGAATTAAACAAAAAAGGTTTTCTTAATGGACATACTCCAATTACAGCTGTAATTTCTTTTTTGGGAGTTTTGGCAGGAATTTTATTTGATTTTAAAAATTTAGTCTTTTCAAATGAAAAGAGTAGTGATGAAGGTAATGTGAAATATTTGGGAAAGATAATTAATCATCAATGGTCAAAAAGTTCAGAATTTGAAAAAATGTTTTCAAAATATTGCCAAAAATATTTAGCAAAAAAACTAAATTATTTTAGCCTTTTAAGGAAATATTCAAGTTTGGAAATTATACAAGAATTTATAAAATATCCTCAATATTTTTATGTGTTTTCAAGTTGCAATGTAAAAAAAGCCAAAAAGTTAAAAAGAAAATGGTGTGGAAATTGTCCAAAATGTCTATTTTTGTTTGCTCTTTTGTACCCTTTTTTGGATAAAAAAAAGTTAATTAAGATTTTTGGGGAGGATCTTTTTGAAAAAAAAGAATTATTAGAGACAATGAAGTCTTTAATTTTGCCCAAAAAAACAAAACCTTTTGAATGTGTAGGCACAAAAAAAGAAAATTTTTTGATTTTTAAATTAGCTCTAAAAAAAGCAAAAGAAAGATCTGAAAAATTGCCATTTTTGTTGAGATATTTTGAAAATATTTAATTCCATATGCATTGGAGTTATTCCGATGAGAATTTGATAAAAATTTCACTTGAAATCTGAAAATAGATCCAAGTAAAATAGGATAAAGAGAAGATAAAATGAAAATAAAAGTAAAAAAATATCACAAAAATCCTATTTTAGTTCCTAATTTTAAGCCAGGAGTGTTTGATGGATGGTGTGTATATAATCCCGCAGCTATAGTAAAGAATAATAAAGTTTTTCTTTTGTATAGAGCTGAAGCAAGAGGGAAAGAATATATCTCTAGAATTGGTTTAGCCACAAGTGAAGATGGATTTCATTTTAAGAGATATTCACAAAATCCAGTAATTTCAGAAAGAGGAAGAAAAGAAAAAAGGGGAATTGAGGATCCAAGAGTGACAAAAGTTGATAATGGATATTTTCTAACTTATGGTGCTTATCCTGGTGGACACAAAATGTATCTTTGTGGAGCTTTCTCAAAAGATTTAATTCATTGGAAAAAAATAGGACAATTAGTTCCAGGGCGAGAAAAAGCAGGAGCTTTAGTTCAAGAATATAAATACCATGGTAAATATGTAATGTATTTTGGAGAAGGGAAAAGTCTGAGGGTTGCGCTCTCAAACAATCTGAAAAAATGGGAGGTAATTGATTGGTCCGTCTTAAGTGTTAGAGATAACTACTTTGATGACTACTTAGTAGAAGCAGGTCCGCCTCCTATTATTATTAAAGAAGGTATTTTTTTAATTTATAATTCAGCCAAAAAACATATTAATTATGAGGGAGAAGAAACTTGGTTGAGTTATTCTCCTGGAGTGGCAATTTTTGATAAAAAAGATCCTACAAGATTAATTTATCGTTCAGAAAAACCAATTTTAAAAGCCACTGAGTATTGGGAAAAATATGGTAAAGCAAATTATGTTATTTTTGTTAC
>CAZKFX010000006.1:0-50454 GCA_964552375.1 uncultured Candidatus Saccharibacteria bacterium | reverse complement strand
AGAAAAATGAAAAAGAAAAAGGACCTGTATTAATTGGGATTGAATTGCAAAAAAGAGAGGATTTAATTCCCTTAATGAAAAGAATGAAAAAATTTGGTTTCAATTATAAAAAACTTAACCCAGATGATCTTCTCTATCATTATTTGGTTTAATTAAAAATCTAAAAGAGTTTGGCAAAAAAGGGTATAAAATACATAGTTTTTTTGGAGAGGTAGCAGTTGAAAATAAAATGAATTGATGTAATAATAATCTGTTAATTACAAAAAGCTAGTTAAATTTGTGATATGAGATATTTTAAAAATAGTAGAATATGAAATTAAATTTTAATTTTCAAAAATTTTTAGGATGGGGACTTTTAATTTTTGGTCTGATTATTATAGTGTGGAGTTTGATTTTTGCTTTTAATATTTTTACTGGAAAAAAAATTCCTCCTCAAATTTTTAAAATAAAAGATTTTGAAACAAAAAAATTTGAAAAAATTTCTCAAATTAAATCTTTAAAAGAAAATCAAAAAATACTAACTATATCGCTTTTGGAAGAAATTTTCCCTAAAAAGGCAATTGCTAAAATGCTCAATTTGTTAAGTGTTTCTATTTTAATTTTTATTTTAATTTTTGGCGCAAGCCAAATAGCCTCTTTAGGAATAAAAATTTTAATTAATAAAAAATGAAGGTTTTAGTTATTGGAAAAGGAGGAAGAGAAGACGCTTTAGTTTGGAAAATTGGGAAAAGCCCTCTTTGTGAAAAAATTTATTGTTTACCTGGTAATGATGGTATTTGTGAAAGAGAAAAAACTACTTGTTTTCCTATTGACACAGAGGATATTTTTGAATTGCTAAATTTTGCTAAAAAAGAAAAGATTGATTTAACAGTGGTTGGTCCTGAAGCTCCTTTAGTAAAAGGAATTGTTGATTTATTTGAAAAAGAAGGTTTAAAAATCTTTGGCCCGAAAAAACAAGCTGCTAAATTAGAAGGAAGCAAAATATTTGCTAAAAATTTTATGAAAAAATATAAAATTCCTACCGCTCAATTTGAAACTTTTGATGATTATCAAAAAGCTGAAAAATTTGCTCTTTCTCATTTACCTTGTGTTATTAAAGTTGATGGCTTGGCTGGAGGAAAGGGTGCTATAATTTGTTTGGAAAAAGAAAAAGTAAAAAAAGCTATTGAAAAAGTAATGATAAAAAAAGAATTTGGAAAAGCTGGAGAAAAAGTAGTCATTGAAGAATTTTTAAGAGGACAAGAAGTTTCATTTTTCATTTTAACTGATGGTAAAAAATTTATTAATCTTTTGCCAGTTCAAGATCATAAAGCTCTTTATGATGGAGACAAGGGACCAAATACTGGCGGAATGGGATGTTTTTGTCCTTTTCATTTAGATGAAAAGACACAAGAGAAAATTATAAAAGAGATTGTGGAGCCCACTTTGGAAGGTTTAAAGAAAGAAAAAATTGAATATAAAGGATGTCTCTATTTTGGATTAATGCTTACAAAAGAAGGGCCTAAGGTTTTAGAATACAATTGTAGATTTGGTGATCCAGAATTGGAACCCCAGGTTTTGTTAATGAAAAGTGATCTTTTGACTATATTAGAAAAAGTCGCCAAAGGAAATTTGGAAGATGAAATTGAATGGGAGAAAAAATATGCAGTTTGTGTCATTTTGGCTTCGGGAGGGTATCCTCAAAGTTATGAAAAGGGAAAAGAAATAAAAGGAATAGAGGAAGTAGAGAAAATGGAAAATGTAGTTTTGTTCAAATGTGGAGTAAAAAAAGAAAAAGGAGTTTTTAAGACAGCGGGAGGAAGGGTTTTGGCAGTAACAGCAAAAGCAGAAAAATTAGAAAAAGCCATTGAATTGGCTTACAAAGGAGTTGAAAAAATTTCTTTTGAAAAAATGCATTTTAGAAAAGATATTGGAAAAAGAGGGTTGTCTTACTCTTTATGTTAAAGTTTGCTAATTTAATTTCTGGCTCTGGTTCTACAAATTTGGCGATTTTAAAGGCAGAAAAAGAAGGAGAGCTTTTTGGTTTAACAAAAACTGTAGTTTTAATTTCCAGTACAAAAAAAGCTGAAGGTATAAAAAAAGCAAAGGAATTTGGTTTTCCAGAAAAAGATATTTATGTTGTCAATCCTAAAAAAAATCTTTCAAACCAACTTTTAAAAATTTTTGATAAATACAAAATTGATTATTTCCATCAACTTGGATGGCTTCCCAAAACTCCCATTGATGTTTTGAAAAAATATAAAGGACTAAATCAGCATTTGGGACCTGGTGGCAAAGGAATGTATGGGGAAAGAAGAATCTCTGTATTTTTGGAATTTTGTAAAAGAATTGGTAAAAAAAGAAAAATTCCAGTTTTTTGCCAATGGGTAGCTCCAGAATATGATGAAGGAAAAGTAATTTTTTTAGAATATGTCAAAATTGATTTTCAAGAACCAATAGAAAAAATAGCAGAAAATTTAAAAAAAATAGAGCATAAAGTTCAAATAAAAGGGAGAAAACTTTTAGCTTTGGGAAAATTTAAAGAAAAAGAGGTTCCAGAAATTGCCAAAACAAAAAAAGAAAAAGAAATTTTTTTGGAAATAATAAAAAAATATAGAAATTAAAAACTCTATGAGAAATAGAGAAAGATTTTCGAGTGCATCTTTAGAAAAAAGAGAAGTTTTCTCAAAAACAGAAAAAAAGTTATTAGAAAGTTTAAATATTCCTCCTGAAACTCTTTCTGATTTGCTTGATCTTTTGAACCTTTATATTTTCTCTTTTGAAGATGGAAAAAATGAAATTTTAAAATTTCTTCAAAAAAAAGTAAAGGAAGGAAAAATGAAAGAAAAGTTGTTTAATAAATTAAAATCTCAATTAGAAACTGCTTCTAAAAGAGTAGAAAAAATGATAAAAAAAGATTTCTTAGAAAAATCAGAAGAAGAAAGAGAAAATCAAATAAAAACACTTCAAAAGGAAAAGGAATGGTTAAGCGAGGCTCTAAAAATATGGCTAGAAATAGGAACTCCAAACATTTCAAGAGAAAAATTTGAAGAAAAGGTAGAAGAAAAGAAAAAAGAAATCATTGAAGGAAAAATTAAAAAGAAAAACGAGCAATTAGAAGAAATTAAAAACAGACTTAATTCTTTATTTGGGTCTATGACTCCAGAAGAAAGAACAATGATTATTGATTCAAGTTTTTTTCAATTGGTGAAAGAAAAAAGAAAAATTAAAGAGGAAATAGCAAAGAGTTACGAAAAAGTTGTTATATTAGATAGGGTTCTTTACGGAGCCAGAGATTACTTTTTTGAAAATTTGCCTCCAGAAGAAATAGAAAAAGATTTAATAAAAGAGTTAAGAAGAGTGAATTTCCATCTTAATTTTATTGAAAAACTTAAACAAGAAAGAAGATAAAATTTAACTTGACTTTATTTTAAAATTTTTTAAATTAAACTTTATGAAAAAGTTGCCTCCGTGGTGTAATGGATAACATTTCTGCCTTCGGAGCAGAAGATGAAGGTTCGAATCCTTCCGGAGGCATCTAAATTCATATGAAAAATACTGAAATCTGGAAAAAGGTAATTTCTCCAAATGAGAAAATAATTATGGAATTTTCTTTAGGAAAAAGATATATTTTGTTGTTACAAGGAGTAATTGCTATTGGCGGGATAATAACGCTTATTTTCTTTTGGCAAGGTTCTTTAGTGTTTTTTGGATTAATGTATTTTATGGGTTGGTTTTTAAAAAAAGCCAATGCTTATTGCTTGACAGAAAAAAGAATTTTAGTTTGTACTGGCTGGCCATCTACTCGATTGGTTAGTGTAGATTATGACAAAATTACAGATATTGTAGTAAAAGAAAATTTTTTGGAAAAATTAATTTGCAATACTGGAGATATCATTATAAACACAGCAGGTAGCACAAAACCAGAAATTATTTTGACCCATATTGAAAATCCTTATGAAATCAAAAAGAAAATAGATCAAATGAAAGATAAAACGCCCCCATAGCTTAATTGGTAAAGCAGCGGTCTCTTAAACCGTTGAGTCCAGGTTCGAGTCCTGGTGGGGGCACTAAAAGAGGACTTTACGGCTTTTTGTTAATTACTTTGCGTGATTACACAACCAGGCTTGAAATCTATTACGAATTTTTACTCGTTTATTTTAATTAGCGAGTTAAAAATCTAAAAAAGAAATCAATTTTATTGTAATTTGTCTGACAACAAAATAAAATAAGGAGATAAAGTTATGGAAAAAATAAGTTATATTCCCATAGGAATTATTCATTCTCCATTCAAAGAGACAAAGGGAACTCCTATACAATCTTCAACTGCTAAAGGCATTAATGGAACAGTTGAGGTATTTCCAGAGTATACCGAAGGCTTAAAAGATCTTGAAGGGTTTTCTCATATCATTTTGATATATCACTTTCATTTATCCAAAAAACCGTTATTAAAAGTAAAACCGTTTATGGATAATCAAACACACGGAGTTTTTTCAACAAGAGCTCCAAGCAGACCAAATCCAATTGGCATTTCAATAGTCCGTCTTTTGAAAATTAAAGGAAATATTTTGTATGTTCAAGATATTGACATTGTAGACGGTACCCCTCTTTTGGATATCAAACCCTATGTTCCTGAATTTAATATAAGGAAAGTTGAGAAAATAGGATGGCTTGAGAAAAATATTCATAAACTTTCAACATCAAAGGATGATGGAAGATTTCAAAACAATTAAAACTAAAACATAAATGATGATTGAATAGATTAAACCACACCAAAGACATAGCACCTTTCATTAATTAAGATTTTTTGATAAAATAAAGTCCAAGCTCAGTTGTATCCCAAAATTTTACTTTTTAGTTTTTAAAAAACTTTAAAAGTGGAAAAACTTGTCTTTTGGTTAATTTTTTGATATTTTAAAGAATTATGCCTACCAAAGCTCAAATAGTTAAATCATTAAAAAAGCCAAAATATAAAACTCGCATTGTGAGGCGATGTTTTAGATGTGGTAGAAAAAGAGGATACATGAGAAAATTTGGTTTGTGTAGAATTTGTTTTAGAGAATTAGCAAATCAAGGATTAATTCCTGGAGTTAGAAAATCTTCTTGGTAAAATTATGGATCCAATTGCAGACATGTTAACAATAATAAGAAATGGCTTGGCTACAAAAAAGGAAAGTGTAAAAGTTCCTTTTTCTAATTTAAAATTAAAAATTGCTGAAATTTTGGAAAGAGAAGGTTGGATAGAAAAAGCAGAAAAAAAAGGAAGAAGAAGAAAATATATTCTTTTAAAATTGAAATATGATAAAGACGGGAATCCTGTAATTTCTGGATTAAAAAGAGTCTCAAAACAAGGCCAAAGAATTTATAAGGGGTACAAAGAAATAAAAAAAGTTAAGGGAGGATATGGAATAGCAATTGTGAGTACTTCAAAAGGTGTGCTTACAGATAAAGAGGCAAGAAAAAAAAGGGTAGGAGGAGAAATAATTTGTGAAATTTGGTAGTTTGTAGTTTTATGTCAAGAATAGGTAAAAAACCAATTGAAATCCCAAAAGAAGTCAAAGTAAAAATAGAGGGACAAAAAGTAAAAATCGAAGGTCCCAAAGGACAACTAGAAAGAGAATTTCGTCCAGAAATTAAAATTGAGATAAAAGAAAATAAAATTTTTGTCTCGCCAAAAATTGAGACAAAAAAAACAAAAGCCTTTTGGGGATTGACGAGAGCTCTTTTGGCTAATATGGTAAAGGGAGTTACTGAAGGGTTTGAAAAGAAATTACAAATTGAAGGGTTAGGATATAGAGCTCAAATGGAAGGAGAAAACTTGGTTTTAAATGTAGGATTTTCTCATCCAGTAAAAATTTCACCTCCAAAAGGAATAAAATTTTCTGTTCAAAAAAATATCATTTCTGTTTCAGGAATTGATAAAGAATTAGTAGGACAAACAGCAGCTAAAATAAGAAAAGTAAGACCCCCAGAGCCTTATAAAGGGAAGGGGATTAGATATTTGGGTGAAGAAATCAAAAGAAAAGTAGGTAAAAAAGCTACAGCAACAAAATGAAAATAAAAAGTAAAAAAGAAAAAAGAAAAAGAAGACATCGCAGAATTAGAGCAAAAATTTTTGGTACAAGAGAAAGACCAAGGTTGTGTGTATTTCGGTCTAACAAACATATTTATGCCCAAATAATAGATGATGAAAAAGGGCACACTTTAGTCTCGAGTAATGATTTGGAGTTAAAATTAGAAAAAAAATTGAAAAAAGTTGAAAAGGCTAAAGAAGTAGGAAAATTAATTGCTAAAAAAGCATTAGAAAAAGGAATTGAAAAAGTAGTTTTTGATAGAGCAGGATATAAATATCATGGTAGAGTAAAGGCTTTAGCGGAGGGAGCTAGAGAAGGAGGTTTAAAGTTTTAAAAAAATATTTAAATTTTATGAATTCAAATGAACAAAACAAAGAAAAAGAATTAGAATTTAAATTGTTGGATTTAAAAAGAGTTTCTCATACCCGAGCTGGAGGGAAAAAGTTAAGATTTAGAGCAACGGTTGTCTGTGGAAATAAAATGGGAAAAGTAGGAGTAGGAGTAGCCTCAGGTTTGGATGTTGCTCAGGCTATTGAAAAAGCAAGTTATCAGGCTAAAAAAAACTTGATTGAAGTACCAATAGTAGATGGAACAATACCTTATGAAGTATCAGCTAAATTTGGTCCTGCTAAAGTTTTGTTAAAACCTCAAATTAAAGGAAGAGGTTTGGTAGCTGGAGGGACCGTAAGGGTAATTTGTCAATTAGCTGGAATAAAAGACATTTGCTCAAAAATTTTAGGAAAAACCAAAAACAAATTAAATAATGCAAGAGCGACAATTTTAGCTTTAAAAAAGTTAAAAATTAAAAAATTAAGTTAAATTTTGTTTTATGCAACTTCATCAAATTAAACCTATTCACAAAAGGAAAAAGAAAAAAAGAGTAGGAAGAGGAGGAAAAAGAGGAAATTATTGTCAGAGAGGAATAAAAGGACAAAAAGCCAGAGCAGGGAGAAAATTAAAGCCTATTATTAGAGAGATTATTAAAAAATATCCGAAATTGCGAGGATACAAATTTAAAGCAAAAAAGGAAAATATAGAAATTGTTAATCTTTGCACTTTGGAAAAAAAATTTCAACCCAAAGAAACAGTTAATCCGCAAATTTTGATAGAAAAAAAGATTATCAGAAAGAAAGGTAAAAAAGCACCAAAGGTTAAAATTTTAGCTAAAGGAAAATTAACAAAACCCTTAATAATAGAAAATTGTCTGGTTTCTAAAAAAGCAAAACAAATAATCGAAAGTCTTCATGGAGTGGTTAAATAAATTAATCCAAGCATTTAGGATTAAAGAATTAAGAAATAAAATTTTATTTATTTTAGGTATTTTAGTAATTTTCCGTCTAATGGCTAATATTCCAATTCCAGGAATCTCTGTAGTGAATTTAAAGGCTTTTCTTGTCAAATTTCAGGTATTTGGACTTTTAGATGTCTTTACTGGAGGAGCTCTTGAAAGATTGTCAATTGCAATGTTGGGTTTGGGTCCTTATATTACATCAGTTATTATCTTTCAACTCTTAACAATGATTTTTCCACAATTGGAAAGAATGTATAAAGAAGAAGGAGAAATTGGAAGACAAAAGTTTAATCAATATTGCCGAATTGCAACAGTCCCTTTAGCTGCTCTTCAGGCTTTTGGAATGCTAAGTTTGCTCCAAAGAGAAAAAGTTATCACTCCTCTTTCTCCAGTTGAGCTTTTCACTTCTATTTTGACAATTACTGCAGGTTGTATTTTTTTAATGTGGCTGGGAGAATTAATTTCAGAAAAGGGAATAGGGGAGGGGATTTCTCTTTTAATCTTTGCTGGAATTGTCGCCAGATTTCCTTTAAATATCTGGAGTGCTGGAATTGATATCAAAACAAATCCTAACAAAATTCCTACTTATTTGTTTTTCTTTTTAATAGCTTTAGTAATCATTGCGGGAGTAGTAATTGTCAATGAAGCCAGAAGAAATATTCCTGTTTCTTATGCAAAAAGAGTAAGAGGGACAAGAGTTTATGGAGGAGTGGCTACTTATTTACCCTTAAGCTTAAATCCAGCAGGAGTAATACCTATAATTTTTGCTTTAGCTATTATTCTATTTCCAGTAATGATTGGGCATTTTTTAAGTAATATAGGAGGACCAATAGGAACTTTTGCTCAATCAATAGCAAATTTTTTAAATCCTCAAGGGGATTCTTTTGGTTATATAATTTGTCTATTTTTTCTGGTTTTAATTTTTACTTATTTTTATACTGCTGTCACTTTTGATCCAAAAACCATTGCTGATAATTTGCAAAAAAGTGGAGGGTTTATTCCTGGAATTAGACCTGGAAGAAAAACTGCTGAGTTTTTACAATTTATTTTAAACAGATTATTACTATTTGGGGGAATATTTTTGGGAATTATTGCCATTTTACCTCCTATTGTTGCTAAATTAACCGAAATTAAAACCTTTTCATTTTTAATTGGAGGAACTTCCTTGTTAATTATTGTCGCTGTAATTTTAGATTTTTGGCGAAAATTGAATGCCCAATTGGAAATGTATGAATACGAAAAATTTTAAAATAATTATTTTGTTGGGACCTCCAGGAGCAGGAAAAGGAACCCAAGCAGAACTTTTATCTGAAAAATTAAATTTTTATTATTTTGAAACAAGCAAAATTATTGAATCTAAAGTAATGTCAGCAAAAAAGGGAGATTTTGTAGAAATTGAAGGAAAAAAGTATTCCCTTTTAAAAGAAAAAAAACTTTGGCAGACAGGAAAACTTTGCACTCCTGAAGTTGTTACTTTTTGGGTAAAAGAAAAAATCAAAAAATTGGCAAAAGAGAAAAAAGGAATTGTCTTTGCTGGTTCTCCAAGAACTCTTTACGAAGCAAAAGAGATTTTACCTTTAATAAAAAAATTATATGGAAAAGAAAATATCAGAGTTTTGCTTTTAGATATTCCACCAGAAGTCACAATTTTTAGAAATTCTCATAGAAGAATTTGTGAATTGAGACGCCATCCCATTTTATATTCAAAAGAAACAGAAAAATTAACAAGATGTCCCCTTGATGGTTCTAAATTAATAAAGAGAAAAGGATTAGACGATCCTGAAGTAATAAAAGTGAGATTGAAAGAATACGAACAAAGAACTTTGCCAATCATTGAATATTTAAAAAAAAGTGGTTTGAAAATAAAAAAAATTGATGCTTCTTTAACACCAGCTGAAGTCTTTTTTAAAATTTTAAAAGCCTTATAAAAAAATGATTGTAAAAAAAACCCTCAAAGAAATTGAAATCATGAGAAAAGGAGGAAAAATTTTAGCTCAAATCATGGAAAGACTTAAAAAAAAGGTAAGACCTAACATTAAAACTATCGAATTAGAAAATTTGGCTGAAAAATTGATCTCTGAATATAAAGTGAAACCTTCTTTTAAGGGTTATAATAATTTTCCTTTTTGTCTCTGTACTTCAATAAACGAAGAAATTGTCCATGGACTTCCTTCTCAAAGAGTTTTAAAAGAAGGAGATATTTTATCTTTGGATTTGGGAATTATTTATAAAGGATTTCATGCAGATATGGCAGTTACAATTGGGGTAGGAAAGATTTCTTTTTTGGCTCAAAGATTAATTAGAGTTACAAAAAAGGCTTTAAAATTAGCAATAAAAAAAGCAAAAATAGGAAATACATTTGGAGATATTGGAAATACTATTCAAAGATATGTAGAAAGTCAAGGATTTAATGTGGTAAGAGATTTATGTGGACATGGAATTGGAAGGAAACTTCATGAAGAACCTCAAGTATTAAATTATGGAAAAAGACATAAAGGAGAAAAAATTGAAAAGGGAATGGTTTTTTGTATTGAACCAATGGTAGTAGTCGGAAATTGGCAAATAGAAAAAGCACCGGATGGATTTTGCTGGAAAACAAAAGACAACAGTCTATCTGCCCATTTTGAACACACAATCGCTGTTTTAGAAAAAGGACCTGAAATTTTAACCTCTCTCTAAAAATAAAGAGAATGGAAAAAAGAGATTTTTCAATTCTGGTTTCCAAATTTTTACCTCAAGTTAAAAAAAATGTCAATTTAGCCAATTTTACTACTTTTAAAATTGGAGGGGAAAGTAAATTTTTTTTGAAAGTTAAAACTAAAAAGGAATTAATTAAAGCTCTTTTGGTGGCAAAGAGATTAAAACTCCCTTTTTTTATTTTAGGAGGAGGAAGCAATATATTGGTCTCAGATGAAGGTTTTTCAGGGCTGGTAATAAAATTTGGAGAACCTCTTTCTTTTTATGTCAACAAAGGATTAGATTGGGCGGTAGGAATTCCAGGAACTTTGCAAGGGGCAGTTTATGGAAATGCAGGAGCTTTTGGGTTTTCTATGGCAGATTTTGTTAAAGAAGTGGAAGTTTTTGATATTCAAAAAGAAAAGATAAAAATTTTTAAAAATAAAGATTGCCAATTTGACTACAGAGAAAGCATTTTTAAAAAGAAAAAAAATTTAATTTTACTTTCTGTAAAGCTAAAAACCAAAAAAAGCAATCCTCAAAAGAGAAGGGAATATCTTGAATATAGAAAGAAAAACCATCCTTCTTTGCCTTCTGCAGGTTGCATTTTTAAAAATATTAAAATTTCCAGTTTGAACAAATCTTTATTTGAAAAGTTTCCTGTATTTTCTCAATTTAAAAATGAAAAGTTCATTCCTTGTGCTTTTTTGATTTCAGAATGCAATCTAAAGGGGAAAAGAATTGGAAAAGTGGAAATTTCAAAAAAACATCCAAATTTTATTGTCAATTTAGGAGGAGGAAAAGCAAAAGATGTATTAAAATTGATAAATTTAATTAAAAAAAGAGTAAAAGAGAAATTTCAAATCCAATTAGAAGAAGAAATTGAATATCTTGGATTTTAAATTTGTAAATTGTCTAAAGCTCTTATTTTTTCAAGTTTCTTTTTTGCTTTTTTTCTATGAAAAAAAGCACAAACTGCTACCATAATTCCATTATCTTGACAAAATTCTTTTTTTGGAAAAAAAATTTTTAAAAAAGGAAGTTCTTTTTTTATTTTTTCCTTAAATTGCTCTCTCAAATTTTCATTAGCTACAACACCTCCTCCCAAAAATATAGATTTTACTTTAAATTCTCTTGCTCCTCTTAAAGTTTTTTTAATTAACACATCTATTACAGCTTGTTGAATTTCTTTTGCCATCTCTAAAATATATTCCTTTTTTATTTTTCCCTTTTGCTTTTTGATTTCATACAAAACCGCTGTTTTTAAACCAGCAAAAGAAAAATCATAGTTTTTTTGATAAATCATTGGTCTTGGAAGAGAAATACCAAAAGAATTTTCTTTTTTAAAATATTTTTTAGCTAATTTTTCAATTTTGGGGCCTGCTGGATATTTTAATCCTAAAAGTCTTCCTGTTTTATCTAAACATTCACCAGCAGCATCATCTCTGGTTTGACCGATTATTTTATATTTTCCTATTTTCTCCATTAAAAACAAAAGGGTATGCCCCCCCGAAACTACCAAACAAAGAGCAGGGAAAATTTTGTTTTTTGGAAAATCCAAAAAATTAACTAAAATATGAGCTTCTAAATGATTTACTGGAACTATTGGCAATTTTAATTTTTTAGCTAAATTTTTAGCAAAATTTATTCCTTGCCAAAGACAAGGTTCCAAACCAGGACCTATTGTTACTCCAATTAGATCTATTTTGGAAAGAGGAATGCCTTTTGTAGCTTTTTCAAAAACGACTGGTAAATTTTTTTGATGCTCTCTTTTTGCTAAAAAAGGATAAACTCCTCCATATTTTTGATGCAATTTAACTTGAGAAGCAACAACATTACTTAAAATTTCAAATTTTTTATTTTCAGCTTTTAAAACACCAATTGCGGTTTCATCACAAGAAGTTTCAATTCCTAAAATTATCATAAAATTAAAATCTCAAAATTCTAAAGGGAGTTTCTGTAAGATCTAAAATTACCGAAGGTTTGCTTTTAGGTAAATCTCCGGCATCAATTACTAAATCTGGTTTTTCTTTTTGAGATTTAATTTGTTTTAAAAGATCTTTTATTTTAGTAAAAGAGGTTGTTTTTGAAATATTAGCAGAAGTAGCAGTTAAAGGTAAATTTAAAGTTTCAAGCAATTTATTTAAAAATTTGTATTTTGGAATTCTTAAAGCAATTTTTTCTCTTTCTATCCCATAAATTTTAATTTGAGATTTTTTTCTTTTTAAAATTGCGGTAACTTTTCCAGGCCAAACCATTTTTAAAAATTTCTCATTTTGAGGAGTAATTTTGGCTATTTTTTTGGCAAAATTGATATTTTTTACAAAAATTGGAATTGGCTTTTTGATATCTCTTTTTTTAATTTCAAAAATCCTTTCTGTTGCTTTTTTTGAAGTAGCCAAAGCGATCAAACCATAAACAGTATCTGTGGGACAAATAACCACTTTTTCTTCTTTTAAAATTTTTATTGTTTTTTCAAAAATTTCTTTTTGATTTTTATTTTTTAATTTTAAAATTTCCATTTTTTTGCTTTTTCTAAAGCTATTTTTACTGCTCCCTCAACAGGATTTTTAGAAAAAATAAAATCTACCTTTGGAGCCAACCTTTTTATTTTTCTTTTTAAAATATTTAAAAGATATTGGCAATTGAAAACACTACCTGCCAAAACTAAAGGAAATTTTTCATTTTGAAATTCTAATTTTTTTATTGCCAAAATAGCACAAAGAGATAGTTCTTTTGCTGCCTCTTTCATAATTTTTTTGGCTATTTTATCATTTTTTTGACAAGCTTTAGCACAAAAAATAGAAAATTGGGAAACTCTTTTAACAAAATTTTCACAATAAACAAAATTTAAGAGTTCTTCAATATTTTTTATTTTCAATTCTTCAAATAAAATGTCTCTCAAAATTGTGCTTTTTACTCTTCCGTCTTCACTTTTTAAAACGAATTGCAAAACCCTTTGACCTATCCAAAAAGCAGAACCTTCATCTGCTAAATATCCCCAACCAGAAATATGAACCTCCTTTTTTCCTCTCCAACCGTGACATACAGCTCCGGTTCCAGAAATTAAAACAATTCCTTCGTTTTTAGGTGCTTTAGATCTCAAAGCTATTAATTGATCAGACAAAATTGTAATTTTTTCTTTTATTTTCGGAGACAATTTAATTTCATTTTCAATTTTTTCTATTAAATTTTTCCTCTCTTGAACAGCTGGCAAACCAACAACTATAGAAAGAATTTCTCCTTTTTTTGGCAAAATTTTTTTTATCTCTTTTTCCAAATTTTTGGCTGTTTTTTTGACACTCAAATTGGTGGGATGTAAAGGTCCGCCTTTTTCAATTTTTAGAATTTCTCCTTTCAAATTAGCTAAAGCTATTTTTGATTTTGTCCCACCCCCATCTATTCCAATAACAAATTTTTCTTTTTTCATAAATTTATCTCTTTTGCTATTTTAAATTTTACTCTTTCTAATCCTTCTTTCAATAGAGGAAATAAAACCAAAATTGTAAAAAGAGTTGTTAAAATAGAAATTAGATAAATTATTTTCACAGAAAATTTAGCACCAATAAAAAGAGCAAAAATTACTCCCAAAATTGCAAAAAAATTAAATAAACTATTTAAAAATTCTAAATTTTTTTCAGTGGTAATATCACCTATTGTAGCCCAGGCTATTGAATTTACTAAAACAAAACTGAATGCCAAAAGAAATATTCCTGAAATTAAAAAAACAGGTTTTGGGAAAATAAGAAATAAAAAAGAAATTATTCTTAAGATAAAAGACCCAAAAATTATTCTTTCTCTGCCTTTAAAATCTGAGATTTTACCAAAGAAAAAAGAAAACAAAACCGGAAAAAGAGAAAATAGAGACATTAAAATCCCTACCCAAAAAATACCCAAAATTTGTTCAATCTGGAGAGGCAAAATCCCAATAGTTAAACCAAATACTAAATTTCCACTAAATCCTAAAAGAGAAAATTTAAGAGCTGTTTTGCTTAAAAAAGCTTTTTTTAAAAAATTAAATTTATTTTTTGGAAAATTTTCAAATTTTATTTCTTTTAATTGAAAAAATAAAAAGATAGCTATTAAAGGAAAAAAAGAATAAATTAAAATTAAAAAAGGAATTATAAAATAGCCAAACTTTTCTATTAAAGCTCCAAAGATGAAAATTCCCAAACCTGAACCTAAAGATAAAAAAGTTTGAAAAAAGCCAGAGCTTTTTCCATAAATTTCTTTTTTAATTTTTCTTATTAAAAAACTCGTTTGAGCCATCCATAAAAAAGAAGCAAAAATCCCTAAAAAAATAGAAAAAATGTAAATTATTGTTTGGTTTTTACTTAAAAGAGATAAAATAAAAAGAAAATAAAATATACTAGAAATTAAAAGAGATTTTTTGGGTCCAAATTTTAAAACAAAAAATGGAGCTAAAAAATTTCCAAATAAAAAAAACAAATAAATTAAAATAAGACAATAAAATCCTACTTTTAAAAAGCCCAATTTTGAAAAATAAATTGTTAAATATTGTTGAACTCCATTGTAACCTAAAAATAAAACAAAAAATCCTAAACTTAAAATCTTTATCTCATCAGGTATTTTTTTCATAAACAAAAGAAATTAAAGTTCTATCAGTGCCAAAAATTTTTGGATTTTCTTTTGCTTTTTTAAAAGAAAATTCCTCTAAGGATTTTTTGTCTCCTTTTCTCAAAATTTCAACAAATTCTGGAAATTTTAAATATTCTCTAAATCCATCCGAAAACAAAACAACCAAATCTTTTTCTTTTAAAATTTTTTTGTCAATTCGATAGTATTTTTTAACTCCCTTTTCCCCAGTAAAACTTCCATAACCCAATCCTGAAGGACAATTTCTAAATTCTTTATGCATAATTTTTGTTCTTTCTCTTTTTGGTATCTTTTCCCAATTTGGATATTTCCTTTTGGCTCTTTCTTTTGCAGGTAAAACTAAATCTTTTGTTTCAAATTTTAAAAAATTGTTTTTGTCAAAAATAGCCAAACCACAATCTCCTACAAATCCATAAAACAATTGAGAATTTATTAAAAAAGCAGTTACTCCAACTGTATCAAATAAATCATAAATATCATAATCTAATTTCTCTACCATCCCTTCTACTAAATTTAACTGCCAAATTCTTTCATTAGCAAAATCAAAGGCTTTTTCAATTATTTCCTTTTTGGGCTCAAAATTTTTTTCTATATATTCTAAAACAGAGTGGCAAAAAATTTGAGAAGCCACTCTTGCTCCAGCAGGATAGGCATATTTTCCGTCTTCAAATAAACTTTGGGTAACTCCATCACCAATAACAAAAATTGGATATTTTGAAGAAACTAAAAAATAATCTTCATTTGGTTTTTTATTAAATTTTATAAAATCAGTAAAAGTAGCGGTCAAAATTTTCATTTATTTTTATTTTTTTTATTTAAAGAAGCTTTATATTTACAATTTGGGAAATTAGAACAAGATAAAAATTTTCCAAATCTTCCCAACCTGACAACTAACTCGCTATTGCATAAAGGACATTTTTTATTGGTTTTCTCAATGGCAATATCTTCTTTGGACAATTCTTTTTGTTTTCTTTTTAAATTTTCTTCAAAAGGCTCATAAAACTCTCTCAATACATTTTCTTTGTCTTTTTGACCTTTTGCAATTTTGTCTAAATCTTCCTCCATTAAAGCAGTAAATTTGATATCAACAATGTTAGGAAAATGTTTTACTAACAAATCATTTACTATTTTTCCTATTTCTGTAGGAAAAAATCTTTTATTTTTATCTTTTTTTACATAATTTCTTTGTTGAATAATAGATAAAATTGGAGCATAGGTTGAAGGCCTTCCAATACCATGTTTTTCTAATTCTTTAATTAAACTAGCTTCATTATACCGAGGAGGGGGTTGAGTAAAGTGTTGCAAAGGAGTGATTTTTTTCAATTTTAAAAATTCTCCAATTTCTAAAGCTGGTAAATTTTTTTCTTCATAACTTAAAGGATAAACCTTCAAAAAACCATCAAATTTTAAAATTTGACCTTGAGACTTAAAAGTATAATGAGATAAATTATCTTTTGGTAAGGTCTCAATTTCTACTTTAGTATTAAAAAATAAAGCAGGACTCATTTGAGAAGCAATAAATCTTTGCCAAATTAGTTCATATATTCTTTTGCAATTTTTATCTAAAATTTTTGAGACTTTTTCAGGAGTTCTTTGAACATCTGTTGGTCTAATAGCTTCGTGAGCTTCTTGTGCTAATTTTGATTTTGTCTTAAATTTGCGAAGACAATAATAGTCTTTGCCGTAATTTTCCAAAATAAATTTTTCTGCTTGTTTTAAGGCCTCGTCTGAAAGATTTAAAGAATCAGTTCTGTGATAAGTAATGAAACCTCTTTCATAAAGCTCTTGAGCAATTCTCATTGTGAATTTTGCAGTAAATTTAAATTTTTGCCAAGCTGTCTGTTGTAAAGTAGAAGTTATAAAAGGAGGGAGAGGATGTCTTTTTATTTGCTTTTTTTCAATATTTGAAATTTTATAATCTCTTTCTTTCAATTCTTTTAAAATCTCTTTTGCCTCTTTTTCTGTTTTAATTCCAAATTGAAGAATTTTTTTCCCATTTTTTTTAGACAAAATTGCAAAAATTTTATCTTTTTCTTTTTCAAACTCAGCCTCTATTGTCCAGTACTCTTGAGGAACAAAATTTTCAATTTCTCTTTCTCTATCTACTATTAATCTTAAAGCAACAGATTGAACCCTTCCTGCTGATAGTCTATGGGCTACTTTCTCCCATAAAAAAGGAGAAAGTTTGTATCCTACCAGTCTATCTAAAATTCTTCTTGCTTGCTGGGCATGAACTAAATTTTTATTAATTTTTCTTGGATTTAAAAGAGCTCTTTTAATGCTTTCTTTTGTAATCTCATGAAAAACAATTCTTTGATAAGGTTTGGTTTTTTCATTTAAATTTAAAACTTCAACCAAATGCCAGGCAATACTTTCTCCTTCTCTATCTTCATCAGTAGCCAAAATAACAACTTTTGCTTTTTTTACTTTTTCTTTAAGTTTTTTAATTATATTTTTTGCTCTTTTTGGAATTACATATTTTGGCTCAAATCCATTATCAATATTTACTCCTAACTGTGTTTTAGGAAGATCTCTAATATGGCCATTTGAAGAAACCACTTCAAATTGAGAGTCTAAAAATCCTGAAATAGTCTTTGATTTTGTGGGACTTTCTACAATTATTAATTTCATAATTATTTTAATCCGTAAACTTGTCCTCCCAAATTTCTCACCTTATCTTTTATTTCTAAAATTGAAAGATAAGCTAAAACAACCTTGATTGGTAATTTTGTTTTTTCTCTGATTTTATCAACATTTAAAGGCCCTTCTTTTAAGGTATTTAAAATTAACAATTCTTTCTCATTTTCTCCTTCTATTTTTTCTTTTTCTATTTTTTTCTCAATTTTTAGTTCTTTTAAAATATCCTCTGCTGTTTCTACCAATTTTGCTCCTTTTTTTATCAAATAATGACAACCTTTTGAAGTTTTAGAAAAAATAGAACCTGGTATAGCAAATACTTTTTTCTTTTGAGAAAAGGCATATCTTGCAGTAATTAAAGCTCCTGATTTTTTTCTTGCTTCAACCACTAATACCCCCAAACTCAATCCTGAAATTATTCTATTTCTTTCTGGAAAAGTGAATTTAGCTCCTCTAGTTCCAGGTGGATATTCGGAAATTAAACATCCTCCTTTTTCTAAAATCTTTTCTACCAGTTTTAAATTTGATTTAGGATAAATTGAAGGAAAATCAAGACCAGTCCCCAAAACCGCAATTGTTCTTTTGCCTCTTTCTATAGTCCCCAAATGAGAAAAAGTATCAATTCCAGGAGCAAAACCAGAGACAATAGTTAAACCTGCCTCAGATAATTGTCCAGCAATTTCTAAAGCTATTTGTTTTCCATAATTGGAACATTTTCTGGTTCCCACAATAGCTAAACAATCTTCTCTCTTTTTTATCTCTCCTAAAAAATAAAGTATTTTAGGAGGTCTTTCAATTTCTCTTAAAAGAGAAGGGTAATTTTCATCATCAATTGAAATTTTTTTTATTTCAAACATAATTTAAAATTTTCTCAAACTTTTATCTACTTTTTATCTAAAAGTTTTTTGTATTTATCAAGATTTTTATTATATAATATTTTATATGACAAAAAAACTATCAAAAAAAGAAGCAAAAGAAAGAATTGAAAAATTGAGAAAAGAAATTTCTCGTCATGATTATTTATATTATGTATTAGATAAACCTGAAATTTCAGATGCCGCCTACGATTCTTTAAAAAGAGAATTAATAGAATTGGAAAAACAATTTCCAGAATTTGTCACTCCAGATTCTCCCACTCAAAGAATTGGAGGAGAGCCTTTAAAAGAATTCCAAAAAGTAACTCATAAAGTCCCGATGCTTACTTTGCAAGATGCCAGAGAAGAAAAAGAAATGGAGGAATGGCTAAAAAGAATTCAGAGACTTTTGACTCCAAGTGAGATAAAAAAATTAGATTTTTTTGCTGAATTAAAAATGGATGGATTGGCTATTTCATTAATTTACAAAGATGGAATTTTAGTCAGGGGAGCAACAAGAGGAGATGGTTTTACTGGTGAGGATGTGACCCAAAATATTAAAACCATAAGATGTATTCCTTTAAGATTGAGATTGGAAGCTTTGCCAAAACAATATAAAGTGCCTCCAGAAATTGAAATTAGGGGAGAAGTGTATATGACTAAAGATGTTTTTGAAAAATTAAATAGAGAACAAAAAGAAAAAGGAGAAGAAGGATTTGCTAATCCAAGGAATGCAGCAGCGGGTTCTGTAAGACAGTTAGATCCTAAAATTACAGCTCAAAGAAAATTGGCTTTTTTTGGTTATGATATCGTCACAAATTTGGGCCAAAAAACTCATCAAGAAGAACACCAAATAATGAGGATTTTAGGAATTCCAGAAAATCCTTACAATAGATATTGTAAAACCTTAAAAGAAGTAATTGAGTTCCATAAAGAAATTCAACAAAAAAGAGAAAAGCTTCCTTATGAAATTGACGGAATAGTAGTGAATGTTAATGATAATGAAATTTTTGAAAAATTGGGAGTTGTTGGAGGAAGAGTACCAAGAGGAGCAATTGCCTTTAAATTTCCTGGAATTCAAGCAACTACTAAAGTAAAAGATATTATAATTCAAGTGGGAAGAACTGGCAAATTAACTCCAGTAGCGATATTAGAACCAGTTTCTATTGGAGGAGTAAAAATTTCCAGAGCTACTCTCCACAATTTTGATATTCTCAAAAAATTAGATGTTAAAATTGGAGATACGGTAATCGTTCAAAGAGCAGGAGATGTTATTCCAGAGGTAGTAAAGTCAATTCCTTCCTTAAGAAAAGGTGATGAAAAAGAAGTAAAAGTTCCAGAAAAATGTCCTATTTGCGGAGCTCCAGTAATTAAAAAACCTGGAGAGGTAGACTATTATTGCTCAAATAAAAATTGTTTTGCTTTAAGAAAAAGATCTCTTTACCACTTTGTCTCCAAAAAGGCTTTTGATATCATCAAATTGGGACCAAAAATTATTGATAGATTTATCGAAGAAGGACTCATTCAAACTCCAGTAGATATTTTTAAATTAAAAAAAGAAGACATTGCGAGTTTATTTCGTTTTGGGGAAAAATCTGCTCAAAATTTGATTGAAGCAATCGAAAAAGCAAAGGAAATTCCTCTTCATAGATTCATTTTTGCTTTAGGAATTAGATATGTGGGAGAACAAACAGCAATTGATTTAGCAAACCATTTTGGTTCTTTGGAAAGATTAGAAAAAGCTTCTTTTGCAGAAATAAATTCTATTCCCAATATCGGAGATGTAGTAGCAAGATCAATTTATGAATGGTTTCGCAACAAAGAAAATTTGAATTTGATAGAACAATTAAAAAAAGCAGGAGTAAAAATCATTCCTCCTCAAAAAAAGGAAATAAAAACAAAACTAAAGGGATTAAAATTTGTATTTACCGGAGCTCTAAAATCTATGACCAGGGACGAAGCCAAAGAAAAAGTAAGAAGTTTGGGTGGAGAAGTAACATCTTCTGTTTCAAAAAATGTAAATTATGTTGTTTTGGGTGAAAATCCTGGTTCAAAATATGAAAAAGCAAAAAAATTAGGAATAAAAATAATCTCTGAAGAGGAATTTTTAAAAATGATAGAGTAAAATTTTATTTTCTTTTTCTAAAAATGTGCACTGTAACACTTCCTCCAGTGCCTCCGATATTATGACAAAGTCCTATTTTTGGAGAATTTTTAACTTGTCTTTCTCCGCATCTCCCTCTTAACTGATTTACAATTTCATAAATTTGAGCTAAACCTGTTACTGAAATTGGATGACCTCTTGCTTTTAATCCTCCTGATGTATTGATTGGTAATTTTCCATCTAAATTTACTTTACCACTTCTAATTAACTCTGCTCCTTTTCCTGGTAAAGCAAATCCTAAATCTTCATAAGAAAACAATTCTACGGAAGTGAAAGCATCATGGACCTCTGCAATTTGAACATCTTGAGGAGAAATTTTAGCTTCTTTGTAAGCTTTTTGACTGGCTAAAACTGTAGCCTGAAAATGCCAAGGTTCTTTTCTACAAAATGTCAAAATAGAATCTGTGGCAAAACCAGAACCTAAAACTTCTATATCAGTTTCTTCTTTGGTTAAAATAACTGCTGCACCTCCATTTACTGATAAAGAACAATCAAACAATCTTAAAGGAGAAGCAACTACTGGCGAATTTTTTATCATTTCTAAACTTACAGGTCTTTTATAAAAATAAGCTTTGGGGTTTAAAGTAGCATTTTGATGATTTTTAAAAGAAATCAAAGCAAGATCATCCATAGTTGCTTTATATTTTTTCATATATTCTTGCCACACAAGAGCATTTTGAACTGGAAAAAGCATTCCTTCTGGTTGTTCAATTATTCTTTCAGCTGCAGATAAAATTAAATGGGTTGTTACTTCACTTTTATTAAAAACCAATTTTTCACCACTAACAACTAAAACATTTTTAAATTCTTTATTGCCTTGAGCTAATTTTCTTGCTGTCCAAAAGGCAACTCCTCCTCCAGCACATACAGAAGGAGTTTCAATTATAGGAACATTTGTTTTGAACAAATCAGAAAGAAAAGAGGTCTTGTGGGTTTGATGTTCAAAAATTCCATCGCAATTTTCCATTCCACTATAGACAATTAAATCAATGTCAGAAATTTTCATTTTAGCATCCTCCAAGGCTTCCATTGTTGCCTCATAGGCAAATTGCCACCAGGGTTTTTGAGAATAATCAAATTTTGTCATTCCCACTCCTTTAACAAACATATTTTTTTCGCCAATTTTCGTAATCTTTAAAAGTCAATTTTTTTCCTTTTTTTATTTGATCTTCCAAATCTGTTTTAAAATTATTTATTAAAGAAATAGCACTAAGACAAATAGCACCAGCCCCACTTCCATATCCCAAAATTCCAATTTTTTTTCCTTTTTTTGTATTTTCTAAAACTCCCAAAAGCGCCAAAAAAACAGAACAAGTATAAGAATTTCCAATGAACCGATGATATTTTAAAGAGGGTTTTATTTTTTGAGCAAAAAATTTTTGAAATTCTGGCAATTTTCTTACTTTATCTATTTCTTTTTTATATTCTTTAAAAAGCTCTGGTTTTTTAATACAATGTTGTAATTTTAAACGGTTTTTTTTGTTGGATAATTTTTCATGCCTCCAAAACAAAGCTCCCAACCATTCTACCATTTTTGGAAAGGGAGTATGGAAAATAAAATAATCAAACTTTTCTATTACTGATTTTCCTTTCAAAAATTTTTTATTATTTTCTTTCCAGTTTTCCAAAGCTTTCTTTTGGCATTCCAAAAAAGCTATTTTGGTTAACTCTCCATTAACAATTGGAAATGGAAAAGAAAAAGCGGGAACTTTAAAATCATCAATATCTGAAGCAAATTGACCAATATTCTTAAAATCTAAAGCCAAAATAGAAGGCGACTTTTCTATTCTTAAAGCAACAGCAGCACAACCCTGAGTAATTTCTGCCCTTTTATCTTTTTCTGAATAAATTGACCTATCTACTGCCAAAACAACAGCTGGTTTTCCTGAATGTGAAAAGCTATATTCACAAGCCGACAAAAGAGCTTGTAATCCTCCCAAACAAGCAAATTTGTATTGAAAGGGAACCTTGCTCAATCCCAATTTTTGATTGATGATTTTTACTGAGAATGGTTTTGAAAGATCAGGGTCTGATTCGGTGCCAATATAAAACCTTTCTACATCTTTGTAGTTAATTTTTTCCAAAGCTCTCTTTGCTAACTCTTCAATGGTAATTTTATAAGGAATTCTCGATTCAAAAACACCCAATCCTTTTGTTGCATACTCTGGAGGAATTTTTCTTGTTTTAGCTAATTCCTCTAAAGATAAAAAATATTCTGGAATGGCAACACCTATTTGGGAAATTCCTATCATAATTTTATATTATATCAAAAAAAATACTAAAAGACAGATTTTAAAGAGAGAGCAAAATTTTATAAAAGATTTTAATCTTTTAATTTCAAAATAGTCTTTATTATTGAATCTGGATTTAGAGAAATTGATTCGATTCCTTGATTAACTAAAAATTTGGCAAATTCAGGAAAGTCACTTGGAGCTTGACCACAAATTCCACAATATTTTTTCTTTTCTTTACAAATTTTTATTACTTTTTTTATCATTTCTTTTACTGCCAAATTATTTTCATTTCCAATTTTTGAAACCAAAGCTGAATCTCTATCTAATCCTAAAGTAAGTTGGGTTAGATCATTAGAACCAATAGAGAAACCATCAAAAAATTCTAAAAATTTTTCAGCTAAAATAACATTTGAAGGAATTTCGCACATACAAATTATTTTGAGACCATTTTTTCCTCTTTCTAATCCATTCTCTTTCAATATTTTTAAAACTTTTTTTGCTTCTTCTAAAGTTCGACAAAAGGGCACCATTACCCAAATATTTTTTAAACCAAAAATATCTCTCGCTCTTTTTATTGCTTTAATTTCCATTTCAAAAGCATTTTTATATTTTGGATCATAATATCTTGAAGCACCTCTCCATCCTAACATTGGATTTTCTTCCTCTGGTTCAAACAATTCCCCTCCAATTAATTTTCTATATTCATTGCTTTTAAAATCAGAAAATCTAACAATGACAGGTTTTGACCAAAAAGCACAAGCTATCTGAGCTATTCCTTCTGCTAATTCTTTAAAGAAAAACTCTTTTTTGTTTTTATGTTCAATGGTAACTTTGTCAACCTCATTTATTATTTGTTTAATTTTTTTATCTCTTTTGGCTTTCTTTTTTAATTTTTCATAATGATATAAAACTAAAGGATGAACTTTTATTTTTTCCGCAAGAATAAATTCAATTCTTGCCAAACCTACCCCTTCTACAGGTAAAAAGGCATTTTGAAAAGCAATTTCAGGAGTGCCAATATTTACCATTATTTTTGTTTTCAACTTTGGAAGTTCTTTTAAATCAATTTTTCTTACTTCAAAAGGCACTTTTCCTAAAAATACTTTCCCTACCTTTCCAGAACAATCGATAGTAATTTGATCTCCATTCTTTAAAATTTCTGTTGCTCTTTGAGTACCAACAACTGCAGGAATTCCCAATTCTCTAGCCACGATTGCAGCATGACATGTTCTTCCTCCCTCATCAGTGATAATTCCTGAAGCCATTCTCATTACAGGAAGCCAATCAGGATCTGTCATTTTGGTAACTAAAATTTCTCCTTTTTTAAATAAAGAAAATTGAGAAGTGCTAAAAATTTTTCTTGCTTTTCCTTGAGAAATTTTGTTTCCTACAGAAATTCCAGTTAAGATTGGAGGGGTTTTGGTTTTTATTTGATATTCTTCAAAAAAAGTTTGAGATTTTTGACTGTAAACTGTTTCTGGTCTTGCTTGAACAATATATAATTTATTTTCTATTCCATCTTTTGCCCACTCAATATCTTGAGGTACTCCATAATGCTTTTCAATTAAAATTCCCCACTTTGCTAAAGTAATCACTTCTGAATCTTTTAAAGAAAAACTTTCTCTCTCTTTTTTTGAAAGAGAAACTTCTTTTAAACCTCCGGTTTTTTTAAATACATATTTTTTTGTCTTTTTTCCTAAATTTTTGAAAATGATTGAAAGATATCCTTTTTCTAAAGTGGGTTTAAAAACGCAAAATTCATCAGGAATGATTTTTCCTTTTACAATCATTTCTCCAACTCCAAAAATTCCATTTATTAAAATAACATTCCTAAACCCTGTCTCGGTATCTAAAGTAAACATCACCCCAGAAGCTCCCAAATCTGACCTTACCATTTTTTGAACTCCAACTGATAAAGCAGTTTTTAAATGAGAAAATCCTTTTTCTTCTCTATAAGCTATGGCTCTATCTGTAAATAAAGAAGCAAAGCATTTTTTAATTGCTTTTAATAAATTCTCTTTTCCAAAAACATTCAAGAATGTTTCATGTTGACCAGCAAAGGAAGCAGATGGTAAATCTTCAGCAGTAGCTGACGATCTTACCGCAACCTCTATTTCTTTTTTTCCATATTTTTGGGAAAGTTTTTGATAAAAATCTAAAATCTCTTTTTCTAAATCTTTAGGAAATTTAGATCTCAAAATTAAATTTCTCGCTTTTTCACCAGTTTTTTTTAGGTTTTTGGGATCTTTGGGATTTAGTTTTTTAAATATCTCTTTTAATTTCTCATCAATTTTATTTTCTTTTAAAAAGTGCCAAAAGGCAAAAGAAGTCAAAGCAAATCCATTTGGAATATTTATTCCTTTTTTCTCCAATTGAGAAATCATTTCTCCTAAAGAAGCATTTTTTCCTCCCACTAAAGGAACATCTTTTTTTGAGATATCTCTATACCACAAAATAAATTTTTTTTCTTTCATAAAAAAATTTTGAGAAAATTAAAAATTAAAGAGAAATAAGCTTTTTGATATTTTCTACGCTTTCTGGATTAGATAAGGTTGATAAATCTCCTAAATCTTCACCAGTAAATAGTCTTCTCAAAATTCTTCTCATTATTTTTCCAGATCTTGTCTTTGGCAAATCCTTAACAATGTAAACATCTTTTGGTAAAGCAATGGGTCCTATTTCTTTTCTAATTTGCTGAATGATTTTTTCTTTTAAAAGTTCGGGTTTTTCTTTTACCTTTGAGATGGCAAAAACTACCGGTACCTGACCCTTAATTTTATCTGGTTTTCCTACCACTGCACATTCTGTAATTTCTTCTAATTTAGCAACAGCATTCTCTAATTCTCCAGTAGTAATTCTATGACCAGCTACTTTTATTACATCATCTACTCTTCCTACAATCCTAATTAAACCATTTTTGTCTTTTAAAGCAGAATCTTCTGTGAAATAAATTTCTTTTCCATATTTTGACCAATAAGTTTTTAAATATTTTTGAGGATTTTTATAAACCCCTCTCAACATTCCTGGACTAAAAGGAGGCAAAATTACTAAATTGCCTTGTTGTCCTTTTTTACAAGGTTTTCCTTTTTCATCTAAAATTTCTGCCTTAATTGGAGGCAAAGGCAATCCTACAAAAGCTGGTCTGAAAGGGCCTATACCTGGTAAAGAAGTAATCAAAACCCCTCCACATTCTGTCTGCCACCAGGTATCTACAATAGGAAGTTTTCCTTTTCCTACATTTTTGTAATACCAATGCCAAGCGTCTTCATCTAAAGGTTCTCCTACAGAACCTAACACTCTCAAGCTTTCAAATTTAAACTTTTGAGCTACCACTCCATTTAATTTTTCAAACATTCTAATGGCAGTGGGGGCGGTATAAAAAATTGTTACTTTGTGTTTTTCAATAATTTGAGCCCATCTATGAGGAGTAGGCCAATTAGGAGCTCCTTCATACAAAAGAGTTGTAATTCCGTTAAGTAGGGGAGAATAAACAGTATAAGAATGCCCTGTAATCCAACCGATATCAGCAGTACACCACAAAATACTATCTTCTTTGAAATCAAAAATCCATTTTCCAGTCCAATATGTCTGGACAGTATAACCGCCACAAGTGTGAATTATTCCCTTTGGTTTACCAGTAGAACCACTCGTATAAAGAATAAATAATAAATCTTCAGCATCCATCTCTTTTGCCTCACAAAAATCTTTTTCCTCTTTTATTAAATCTTCAAACCAAATATCTCTTTCTTTTTCCCATTTTACTTCATTGTTTGCCCTTTTTACTACAATTACCTTTTCTACATTTGTCTCTTTTATGCCTTCATCTGCTTGAGATTTTAAATTAATTAATTTACCTCTTCTATAATAACCATCAGCAGTAATTAAAATTTTAGCACCGGTATCTTGAAGACGAATTCTTAAAGCTTGAGGTGAAAAAGCAGAAAAAACAACACTGTGAACCGCTCCAATTCTAGCACAAGCTAACATTGAAATTAAAGCCTCTGGAATCATTGGTAAATAAATTCCAACTCTGTCTCCCTTTTTTATTCCTAATTTCTTTAAAGCATTGGATAGCTGACATACTTTTCTAAATAATTGATAATAGGTTAAAATTTCAGGCTTTTCCTTTTCGGGTTCTGGCTCCCAAATTAAAGCTACTTTGTTTTTTATTCTCTCCCAGCCCAGTTTGTTTTTTTCAAAAATATTAGTAGTAATATTTATTTTCCCTCCGACAAACCATTGAAAATAAGGAGGCTTGTGTAAAAATGTCCTTTTCCATTTTTTGAACCAAAAGAGTTCTTTTGCTAATTTTTCCCAAAATTTAACGGGATCTTTTTTTGCAACTTGATAAATTTTTTTAGTATTTATAAAACAACTCTTTTTGTATTGTGGGGATGGATAATAAAGAACGCCTTTTTTAATCATACAAAAAATTTAAATTTTTTTTCCTACAAATTCAGCAAATTCAGCTAATCTACAAGCATAAGCCCATTCATTATCATACCATGCCAAAACCTTAATTAAATTTCCAATAACTCTGGTAGAATTAGCATCAACAATTGCTGAAAAAGAATTTCCTTTAAAATCTGAAGAAACCAAAAGGGCATCCTCAATTCCTAAAATCCCTTTTAATCTTTCTGTTTGAGAAGCTTTTTTGAAAATAAAATTTACTTCTTGAGAAGTAGTTTCTTTTTCTACCTCAACTACTAAATCAATTATAGAAACAGTAGAAGTAGGTACTCTTATTGCCATTCCATCTAATTTTCCTTTTAATTCTGGCAAAACATTTCCAATAGCTTTTGCTGCTCCGGTAGTTGTTGGAATGATATTTAAACTAGCAGCTCTTGCTCTCCTTAAATCTTTATGAGGCAAATCTAAAAGTCTTTGATCATTAGTAAAAGAATGAATTGTTGTCATAAATCCTTTTTTAATTTTAAAATTTTCATTCAAAACTTTAGCTACGGGAGCTAAGCAATTGGTGGTACAAGAACCCATATCACAAATATCCCATTTTGAAGGATCACATTTATCTTCATTAACACCCAAAACAAATTCGGGAATTTTTTCTGGATTTTTGGAAGGAGCGGAAATAATTACCTTTTTTGCTCCAGCTTCTAAATGTTTTTTTGCTTTTTCATATTCTCTAAAATGACCGGTGCATTCTAAAACAATATCTACTTTTAGCTCTTTCCAGGGTAATTTTGAGGGATCTGTTTGAGATAAAATTTTAAATTCTTTTTTGTCAACGACGAGTGAGTTTTCTTTACAACTTACTAATTTTGGATAAATCCCATAAATTGAGTCGTATTTTAAAAGATGAGACAAAGTTTTGGCATCAGTAAGATCGTTAATAGCCACTATTTCCAATTCTGGATGATTTTCAAGAATTCTTTTAAAAAGATGTCTTCCTATCCTTCCAAATCCATTAATGGCGACTTTTATAGACATATTAATAAATTTTAATAAATTTAAATTTTTATTTCAACTTTAAAGCTTTTTCTAACTTTTCTTTATCAAAGCCAATTATAATTTCTCCATCAATCTCAATTACTGGAACCCCCATTTGTCCTGTTTTTTCTACTAATTCTTTAACTGCTTTCTCATCTTTTGAGACATCAATCTCTTCAAATTCAATATTTTTTTCTTTTAAAAATTCTTTTGCTAACTGACAAAAAGGACAGCCTGGAGAAGAATAAACTTTTACTCTAGCCATATTTTTTATCTACAAGAACCTCCACCAAAAGAACCTTTTTTAAAACCAAAACCTGGTGAAAGAACTTCACTTGAAAGTTTTTGCTGGCATTGTTGAGGCTGATTCAAAAAAGCTTTACAAATGACCTCTTTTATTTTTTCAGGAGATCTTTCAACAGTTACTACTTTGTCATTAATCACTAAAGTAGGGGAGCCAGCAACTCCATATTTTTCATTTAATTCTTTGTGAACATTAAAAGGAGGAAATCTTTTTTTATCAAAGTTTTCTGAAATTTTAAATTCTTCATCTGTTTGTTTAACACAAAGATTTAATTTCTCTTTGTCAATTTTTGCTTTATTTAAACAATTCTCAAAATCTCCATTTTCAAGAAAACAACTTAAATAATCTAAATATTTCTCATTTTGTTCTTTTTGAATACAATACTGTCTTAAATTTTCTTGCATTTCTTTTTTTCCATGCATAATGTAATCAACAAAATAAACTCCAATGTCTGCCTTATCTTTTAATAATTTCCAAACAGGCAAAATTGCTTTTTCCATTTGAAGACCAAAAGGACAATAAGACATTACAAATAATTTTACATCTGGTCTTTCTCTTTTTTCAAGAGATTGCTTTTTTGAATTTTTTGGTTTTTGGGTTATATCATAAGCTATAGGAAATAAAATTTTTCCGTCTTTAGTAACAAATAAAGTGCCTTCGTTATTTCCTATTTTGATTTTAAATTTGTAAATTCCACTTTCTTCGCTTGCCTCAATTAAAGAAGCGGTTTTTCCTTTTAATAAATTTTGATTAATAAAATCTATTGCTTTTTGAACAGCTTCTTGAGGAGGTAAAAAATTTTCTTTTTTGACTTGGGGAGAAATTGGACATTTTTTAACCTTAAAATAAACCACTCCCCCCATTACTAATCCTCCAATTAAAACTCCTACCAAAAAAAATATAAAAAATAATTTGTTATTTTTCATAATTTTTTTTCATAACCAATTTTCAATTTTTTGTCAAATCTTTAAATAGATTAAAAGTAATAGTGTCGGAGGAGGGATTTGAACCCTCAAGGGAAAATCCCACTGGGTCCTAAGCCCAGCGCGTCTGCCAAATTCCGCCACTCCGACATTTTTTCAATAAAAATTATACCAAAAACTTTTTTAAAATAAAACAAAGTTTTTCCTTTCAATTGAATTTTTATTCTTTAGCGTTATAATAAATTCATTGAGAAAATTTTTAAAATTATGAAAGCCATATTTGTTGGAAGATTTCAGCCTTTTCATAAAGGGCATTTAAGAGTGGTAAAAGAAATTTTAAAAAGAGAAAAAGAAATTTTAATTTTCATTGGTTCCCAGCAAGAATTTTTTACTAAAAAAAACCCTTTCAATTTTAGAGAAAGAAAAGAAATTTTAAAAAGAGTATTTTTAAAAGAAAAATTAAAAGGAATAAAAATTTTCGGAGTCCCTGATTTTTTAGATGATAAATTGTGGGCAAAAAAGGTTTTAAAAATAGGCAAAATTGAAAAGAGAAATGCCATAGTTTTTACTCAAAATCCCTGGGTAAAAAGGTGTTTTGAACAAATAGGAGTAAAAGTAAAAGAACATCCTCTTTTTTTTGGAATTTCAGCAACAAAAATAAGAGAAAAAATAGCCAAAAAAGAAAAGTGGGAAGATTTAGTCCCTTGTCCAACAAGAGATTATTTAAAAAAAATAAACGGTGAGGAAAGAATAAGAGAGCTTTTTATTTTGCCGGAAGAAAAAATAATAAATTTTATTAAAGAAAGAGCAAATTTAATTGGAGCCAAGGGAGGAATAATTGAGGTCTCAGAAAATATCAATTGGATAGTTTTAGGTTTTTTAGCAAAAAAAATTTTCAAAAACATTTTATTTTTAAGTATTCATTTTGAAAAAAAGCCTATTTTAAATGAAAGATTTTTAGAAAAAGAATTGAAAATTAAAATTAAAAAAATTCAATTTAAAAATATCTTAAAATCTCTTTTAAAAGAGCTTCCAAAACCAAAAAATACCTTGCTGGATTTTTTAAAAAGAACTCTGAAAATAGCTACTTTTTATTATTTTGGAAAATTAAAAAATTTTTTAATTTTAAGACCAGAAGATAAAACTGATTTAAAATTGGAAAAATTTAACAATTTTGAAAGCTCAAAAAGAGAAATTTTGCCTTTAAATTTCCTTTATAAAACCCAAGTTATAGAAATGGTAGAGAGATTAAATTTTTCTTCAAAAATTATCAAACTATACAAAGAAAAAATATATGAAAAAAATTTGGGACTCAATTTTTTTCAAATAGATACAATTTTGAAACTTTTTGCTCAAAATTTTTCAAAAAAAGAAATCTCTTTTTTAACTGAAGTTTCTCAAAAGAAAATAGAAAAAATTTTATGCAAGTAGCTATTGTCGGTGGAGGAATTTGTGGGTTATATTTAGCCTGGAAATTGGCTGAAAGAAAAGAAAAAGTAGTTTTGTTTGAAAAAAAATCAAAAATTGGAAAAGAATGCTGTTCAGGATTAATTTCAGAAAGAATTTTAGACTTTATTCCTCAGAGTAGGGAAGTGGTAGAAAATGAAATTGATTTTTGTATTTTGCATTTTCCAAAAAAAACCTTGAAAATTAAATTTTCAAAAAAAATTCTTGTGATTGATAGGGTCAAATTAGATAATTTGGTAGCAAAATTGGCTCAAAAATCTGGAGCTAAAATTATTTTGGGAAAAGAAATCAAAAAAGAAAATTTTGAAAATTTAAAAGAAAAATTTAACAAGATTGTAGGGTGTGATGGAGCAAATTCTTTTGTAAGAAAAATTCTTTCTTTAAAAGAAAGACAAAATTTTAGATTGAGTTTAAAAATGGAAATATCTCAAAAAGACTTTTCTAATTTTGTCCAAACTTGGATTACTCCTCAAGGATTTTTATGGAAAATTCCAAGAGGAAAAAAAATAGAATATGGAATAATTGAAAATCCAAAAAAAGCTCTCTTTTTATTTAAAGAATTTTTAAATAAAAATAATATCAAATTAGAAAAAATAAAATCTGCTTTAATTTATCAAGATTTCTTTTTGCCTTCAAACAAAAAGATTACCCTTTGTGGAGAAGCTGTAGGATTGACTAAACCCTGGAGTGGGGGAGGGGTAATTTGGAGTTTAATTTGTGCTGAAATTTTCTTGAAAAATTTTCCGGATTTTTTAAAATATAAAAAAGAGCTAAAAAAATTTTTTTTATTTAAAATTTTAACTTCTAAAATTGTGACAAAATTGGTTTATCTTTTGGGAACCAATTTTTCTTTTGTTTTTCCTAAAAATTGCCAAATAGAGACAGATTTTTTGTTATGAGAAAGCTTCCTCATCATATTGGAATTATTTTAGATGGAAACAGAAGATGGGCAAAAAAAAGAGGTCTCAAAATTTCAGAGGGACATAAAAAGGGTTTAGAAAGGGCAATAGAGATAATAAATTATTGTAATAAAAGAGGAATAAAAATTTTAACATTGTTTGTTTTTTCTACTGAAAATTGGAAAAGGAGTAAAAGAGAGATAAACTGGTTAGTAAAATTAGGAAAAAAAGCTTTTAATAACCATTTTTCTCATCTTTTGGAAGAAAATATAAAAATAAAAATAATTGGAAATAAAGAAAAATTACCAAAATCTTTACAAAAAGAGATAGAGAAAATTGAAAAAGAAAGTGAGAAAAATAATGGGATGTTATTAAATTTGGCTTTAAGTTATGGAGGAAGAGCAGAAATTGTTGAAGCTATAAAAAAAATTATTAAAAAGAAAATTCCAGTAGAAAAAATCACTGAAGAAACAATTAAAGAAAATCTTTGGACTTCCGATGTAGATTTAATAATAAGAACTGGTAAAGAAAAAAGGATCTCTAATTTTTTGTTATGGCAATCGGCTTATTCTGAACTTTATTTTTGTGAGAAATTTTGGCCAGATTTTACACCAAAAGATTTAGATTTAGCTTTAATTGAATATTCAAAAAGAAAAAGAAAATTCGGAAGATAAACCAAAAGTAATTGTTAGACAAAGAGGTTTTTAGAGATTTTGTTATCTCGTGAAAATACAAGCCATGAGAAGAAGATTTGAAATAAGAAGAATTGAAATAAGAAAACTCAAAAAAGGAATAGATTATTATTCTCACCATTTAAATAATTTAGAGTTAGGCGAAATAATTCTCCAGAGAAATCTTCCGGCTTTTCAAGAAGCAAGACAAATTAAAGCAGAAAAAATAGTTTCTAAAAATAATTTATTTGATTCAGCTAAATACTGCGAGGTAAAAGAAATAGAAGGAAAAGATCTTTTTCATAAAGCCATTAACTGTAAAGTAGAAAAATTAAAAGCAAAAAGTGCTTTTCTTTCTGCTAAAAAATGTAAAGTAGATGAAGCGGAAGCAGAAGAAATATTTGAAAAAGCCCGTAATTGTGAAGGGGGAAAAATTGTAGCAAAACAAAATGCATTTTTATATGGAAAAAACTGCAAAGTAAAAGAGATAATTATAACTTCTGAGAGACCTCTTGAAAGAGCTTTAGAAAATATATTTTTTGGTGCTTTTTTAGAAGCTAAAAACTGTGAGGCAGAAATAGTAAAGGGAGGTAAGTCTATTTTTGAAAAAGCCCAAAAGTGTCTAGCTGAAAGAATTTATTCCAAAAATATTGGTTTTTTCTCAAGAGGAGTGGTGATTTTAGACGATGTAGAAGGTAGGGTTTTTCCTTCAGTAGTTTTTATTGGAGACAGAATAAAAGAAGAAAGAGAAAAAATAAAAGAGTTTTTTGAAAGAGAATTAAGAAAATCTCAAAGCGGAAAAGAAAGTATCTTTGATATTTTAAGGTTTTTTGACTGGGAAGGAGAAACATTAGAAGAAGGTAAAAAAAAGCTTGAAGAAAGATGGAAAAGAATAAAAGAAAATATTTCTGATTTGACTCTAAAAAAATTAGAAAATTACTTTTTTTACTTTCTTTTAAATAATGACCAAAGAGAAAAAATTTTTTTGAACTTTCCAAAACTTTCAGAAAGAGAAAGAGATGACCTTTTTGTTTTTAACTTTTATCGTTATTTGGAGGCTTTACAAGAAAATAAAGAGTATCTCAACTTTCTTTCTCTTGAAGATTGGATAAAACTAACCAATTTTTTAGATGAAAATATTTTAAGAATTGATCCAAAAACCATTGAGAGTTTGAAAAAAGAAGGAATGAGTGTTAGAGATGCAATTTTTGAAGCAATTGAAGAAAAAATTAAAAGGGAGGCTGAAAATACTCAAAAAAATCCAAGAGCAATAAAAATAGCTCTTTCAGCTACAAAAGAAGTTTTAAAAAATAAAGAAAACAAGGCTTTATTTTGGTTTAGTCATGAAATGTAGAGAAGAAAAAAGAGGAAAAAGGAAGGTTTTTCTTGACAAAAAGAGTCAAAAAGTGTAATCTATAAATAACTTCGCATAATGTATCTTATGCGAAGTATAAAAAAAACACTTTTGAATTTGTGCGAAAAGACTCCAAAAAAATAATAGATCACGTTAAAGATTTTTTGGAATATTTAGATGTAGAGAAGGGGTTAAGTTTAAAAACTCAACAAACTTATTATCAACTTTTAAAAAAATTTATTTTTTGGCTAAAAGAAAACAAATTAGAAAATATTCTTCCTCACGAACTTACAGAACAACATATTAAAAAATATCGTCATTTTTTATCTCAAAATTTCAACAAAGCTACCAAAACTCCTCTCAAAAAATCCACCCAAAATTGCTATTTAATTGCTCTTAGAAACTTTTTAAACTATTTTGCTGAACAAGGCATAATTTCTTTGCCTGCTGAAAAGATAAAATTAATAAAACAAAAAGAAAGAACCATTCGTTTTTTAGATTTAGAAAAGATAGAAAAGCTACTTTGTGCTCCCAATACAAACACCATTGTCGGCTTGAGAGACAGAGCTATTTTAGAGACATTTTTTTCTACGGGTTTGAGAATTTCTGAAATTGTTTCTTTAAATAAAGAACAATTTTTAAACATAAGAGATGACGAAGAGAACTTGGAAATAGCAATTGTAGGAAAAGGTGGTGTTCCAAGAACCGTTTATTTTTCAAAAAGGGCTCTTTTTTGGATAAAAAAATATTTAGAAAAAAGAAAAGACAAAGAAAAAGCTTTATTTATCAATTACAAAGGTCCCAAACACAAAATTGGAAAAAGAATTACTTGCCGAGCTATTCAGAATTTAGTAAAAAAATATGCTATTTTGTCAGGACTTCCAATAACAACCACTCCTCATGTCTTAAGACACAGCTTTGCTACAGATCTTTTATCAAAGGGAGTAGATACGAGAATAGTTCAAGAATTTTTAGGACACAAAAATATCAGTACCACCCAAATTTACACTCACATTACAAAACCAAAATTAAGAGAAATCCACAAAAAATTTCACGGTTTCAAAAAAAGTTAATCTCCTCTACTCTATTTTTCCAAGTTTTTTGGAAGTTTCTTTTTTATTTCTTCTTTCATTTCCTTTGCTTTTTTTATAGCTTCCATTTGTGATTTTCTGTCCAAAAATGAATAAACTTTTAAAAACCATCTCCTCCATTCTTTTTTATCAAGTGGGCCCATTTTTAGACCCTTTTCTATTCCTTCATAACACAATTGAAGAATGACTATATTTTCTGCTATTTTTTTAATAATTTCTTCTCTTAAAGAAGGTTCTTTTTCTATTGCCTTTTTTATTTCTCTTTTACCTATCTCACTAATTTCTTTTCTCAAAAGAGAATCTTTAAGGGGTTTTTTTAATGTTTCTTCAATTTCTTTTTTTCCTACAAAAGAATTATTTAATAATCTTTGGATTTCAGTCTGGGCTTCTACTATTCCATCCCACAAATCTGCTTCTTTTGCTAAGTCTGAAATCTCTTTTAATAATTTTTGTTCTCTCTTTGTTATTCTCTTTGCTTTTTTTATTTTTTCTATCTCTTTTTCTCTTCTAACACAATCAAGCCTTTTTTCTAAAAGTTTAGAACTAAGAACTAAAGCGCCTCCTCTTAAATGTTCTATTTCATGACCTCTAATATTTTTTTCTTTGTTGCCAAAGATGGTATCTAATGTTTTTTCAAAAATATCAGGAAGAAATTTTTTTATTTTACTCAAATTTGAAATAATCTCTAACTTTTCCAAAAAATAATGGCTTCCATAACTCAAAGCTACCATCCCTGACAATTGACCCTCTAATTCTTCTGTAACTAAGACTCCTTTTAATCCAGCTCTTTTTGCTCTTTCATCTAACTCTTTTATAAGGTCAGGATAATCTCTTTTTGCTTTTTCAGTTTCTTTTTTCATTTCTTCTATCTCCTTTTTATATTCTTTTACCTCTGGATATTTTCTTTCTATTTCTCTGCTCACTTGTTCAAACTTTCCTTTTTCTATTTCAAACTCATTTCCTTTTTCCAAAATTTCAATTTTTGGTTCTCTCTTCTCAAGTGACATATTTTTGAATTTCTCTTAATAATTCTTTTGTCATTTTTTTAGGGTTTTTGCTTTCCATTATTGCTTGACAAACAGCAACACCATCAATTTTAATTTTCATTATTTGTTTTATTTTCTCTTTTTTTATTCCTCCGACAGCTATTAAAGGTAAAGAAACTTTTTCTTTTATTTTTTCTATCTCACTTAAATTTATTAATTTAGCATCTTTTTTTGTTTCTGACGGAAAAAGAGCTCCTACAGAAATATAATCTGCTCCTTCTGATTTGGCTTTTTTAGCTTGTGTTAAATTATGAACAGAAATTCCAACAATTTTATCAAAAGGTAAAATTTTTTTAGCAAACTTTAAGGGAAAATCTTTTTGTCCCAAATGAACTCCATCTGCTTTTACTGCTAAAGCCACATCTAAATGGTCATTAATTAAAAATAAAACATTATATTTTTGGCAAATTTTTTTTAAAATTAGGGCGTTTTTTAAAATTTTTTGTTTGGAATTAATTTTGTCTCGATATTGAACACACTTTACCCCTCCCAAAATTGCTTCTTTTAAAATTTCTTTTGCTTTGTTTTTAAAATATTTAGCATCAAAAATTAGATAAAGAGGGAAAATTTTTTTTAATTTTTCTTTCTTAATTAATCTTGAGAAAATTTCTTTTTCGAGCTGGTATAAAAAAAAGCGATATTTTTGAAAATAAATCCAATTTTTCTTTTTTAAAAATTTAAAATACTCTTCCAATACCCTTAAAGCTTCTTGGCATCTTTTTGAATTAGCTAAAACTAAATCCGAAATATCATTTCTCTCTTTTTCATCTTTTAAAATTATTCTCTCTCCTAAATCTTTAGAACGAGAATCTAAAAATTTTAAATTAAAGGGTCTGCTTTGTTGTGAAAAAAAATGTCTCATTTTTTTTAAGCTTTTGGTAATTTTTTCATCTCTTAAAACAAACCTTGCAATATCTTCTAATACTCTTGCGCCCTCAAGCAATCTTCCAAAATTAGCATCTAATAAAGAATAAATTCTTTTATCTAATTTCTCCATACAATCTCCTTTTAGCTTTTTCTTTTTCTTTGTTTGAAATTTTTGCTTTTTCTATACCTTTTTCCATAACCTCCAATATTTCATCATAAGTCTTTTTATCAATAGGATATGGAGTTTTGTCTTTTCCACCTACACAAAATGAATATCTTGCAGGATCCTCATAACTTGGTGGAGCTCCATAAATGAGTTCGCTTACCAAAGTTAAGGCTCTAATTGTTTTTGGTCCAACTCCTTCTATCATCAATAATTGTTCAAAATTTTTAGGATTGAAAAAATGAATTTTTTCAATTATCCTTTTTAATCTCTTTAAATCAAACTTTTCTTTCTCTACTGGATGGTGGTAAAATTCAACATCTTTCATTTCCATTTCTACAAAAAAAGGAAATCTTTTTTGTTTTATTAAATGAGAAGATTTTTCAGAAATTATTTTTATATCTTTTAAAAAAGTTTTTGGTTCTTTTGTTGCCAATTCCAAACAAATTTTTTTGTTTTTTTCACTTTCTTTAGCCAACAAATTTAAAGGTCTTTTTACCTTAAATTGAGAAATAATTCCTGAATGAGGCTCTTTTGTAAAACTTTTAATTTTAAAAGATAACCAATGATAACGCCTGGCGGTTTTGTTTTCAGGTTGCATTCCTTGTTGAATTACTATCCAATCTCCACTTTTTGAAAAAATAAAATTGTGATGGTAAAGCTGGTAACCATCTTGCAAAAGAGCAGAATCTACTTTTGCAGAGATTTTACTATTGTAAACCATCTTTTCAATTTTTTCTTCATCCCAACCCAAAAAACTTCCCCACTCTCTTATTTCATCTGGTGTCTTTCTTGAGTTCTTTTTTCCTCCACAAATGAAAATTTCAACATCTGATTCTAATCCTCTTAAGGCTTCTTTTAAAGCTCCTAAAGTGATAGTGGTCAAGCCACTTGAGTTATAATCAAAGCCAATTGCACAACCAAAACTTTGAAACCAAATGGGATCTGCCAATCTCTTTAAAAATTCCTCTTTGCCATATTCTTCAATTATAGCTATAGTAATTGCCCGAGAAAATCTTTTCATTCTTTCAAACAGCCAAAAAGGGCATTTCCCATAATCTAATGGAAAAGTAGCCACTCCTACCTTGAACATATCATATTCTAAATCTCAAGGTATCATCAGCTACTCTGGCTAAAAACCTTTCAATTTCAGAATAGGCAAAAACATTCTGAGGAAGTCTTACTTTCCAATCTCTTTTACCATCTCTTAAAAGAGTAGTTCTCATTCTAATTTTTGTTCCATCTAAAGGAATAATATCTGTAATTACTTCTGCAGGTTCTACTATTAAATTTTTTTCTTCTTTTACATTATACAAAAGAATGTTTTTTACCTCTTTATCTTTTTTAGGTAAAATCTCCTTTGTTTTACTACAAATTATCGCCCCATTTTTAATTTTTGCCTTTGAAATTTTACTTGCTATCAAAATTGCATTTTCTATCTCTCCACTTTTTATTTTAGAATCTATCAAAAGAGAATTTTTTATTTTTAAATTTTGAGAAATTTTATTTTCAATCCAATATTTTTTTACCCCAAAAAATTCTCTAGCTATTTCTCCTTCTCTGCTTTTTTCTGTCAATTTTAAAACATTAAGAAAATAAAGCCTTAAATGCCCATAATCCCACCAAATTGTCTTTTTGCCCAAATCTCTCACTCCAATAATTCTCTTTTTGTTGCTCTTTTTTTGAAAAATCTCTTTTATTTTTTTTATCCTTTTCCAATAAAGAGGATTACCTCCTTCTTTTTGATATTCTTTTATTTCTGAAGTTAGAGGGACCCACAAATGAGGATCGGTATTTAGGGTTCTCCTTTTCAACTTTATATCTTTGGAAAATTCTTCAAGTAATATCTCAAAAAAGGGAAGAGAAATAGAAAAACATCCCAAACTTTTCATAATTTTAGCTTTTTTTCCTTTTAATAAAAAGTTAGCACTTTCCCAAGATAACTTTTCTCTTATTAAAATTCCCCTTTTTTTAGAAGATATTATCAATCCATAGGGTTGCCAATTTTTTCGCCATTCTTTTTTTGAAAGTTTAGAAAAAAGAGTCTCCCCTATTCCAAAAATTTCTACCGGTAAACAAGTACTTCTTTTAAAGGAATTGGAAGGAATGAAAATTTGATCACCCCAAAAAACACAAATTCTTCCTTCCCTACTCTTTGCATAAATTTGAGTAGAAAAAATCACCCCTTCTAAAATTGTAAAAAGCAGTTTTTTGTTTTTGATTTGGATTATTTTGGGAAGTTTAATAGCAGGTTTATTATTTACTTCGGTTCCACAAAGAGGAGCTATTCTTTTTCCATGGCCTGCGGTATGATAAATAGCCAAAGTTCCTTTATTTTTTAAAAGCTCTCTCAAATTAAAAATTTGATTTGCTTTTTTGAAAGCATAAAGAGTACCTAAAAGCTGACCCGCTTCCTTTTGCCAGTCTTCTTCTACTACAATAATTTTTGTCTTTGGAGAGGAAATTTCGCTTTTTGTAATTTTTAGTCTTTTTTCCCAGTAATCTTTATTTTCTCGAGAGGCAACTACAATTATAACATCAAAACCTTCATTCTCCTCAATAATTTTTTTCATTTTTTGAATGATCTCTTTTTGCATAAAAATTAAAAAGAGCTTTTATAAACTCTTTTTAAAATTAAGTGTCAACAAAAGTGTTTTAAAAGAACTTTTATGGTCTTACCCGAGAAACTCTAATTAATCCAGAGCAAGGAATAATTTCAATTCCTCTTTTTTCTAATTCATCTAAAAACAAATTCATTCCTAAAGAATCAGAACTCATATGCCCTGCAATTACAACATTAAGATAAGAAATTTGAGCTTGTTTTACATTTTCCTCTGCCATATGCATGCTTACTACAGTACCAACTCCAGCTTGAGCCATTTTTTCATAAATTTTAGGACTTGGCTCTGTGCCACCAGTAATTTCAGAAAGACAAATTTTCCCGCATCTCCTTTCTGGTTCTCCAACAAAAATTTTGGGGCCAGCCCCAATTTTAATTGCTTCTTTGTATTCAGGAATTTCACAGAGAAAATCTATTAAATCTTGTAGTCTCTCTAAATTTTCTCTTTCAATAGCTCTTTTTAAAAATTGAGCTGCTAAATTATCAGCAGGAGTGTGAACATTCATTAAATTAATTCCTAAAATTTTAGCAGCATCTACAGTTCTTTGATGATTTTTTCCGCTCACTAATCTGTTTACTTGTTCAATTCTTTCTTTCATTATAGCTTCTGCAACATTTATTGGCACTCCATAATAATTTAAGACATCACATTGCAAATCCATTACATCAGCTAAATTTGCTAAACCTTTTCCCATAGGATGATGAGAAATTACCAAATCCACTCCTCCGATTTGTTTAGCTAATAAAATTTCTGCAGGCTCAATATCAATTCCTACTAAAACTCTTTTTATTCTTTTATCTTGAGCAATATGATAAATTCTGGAATCCAAAAAGGGATTTTCTAAAGCCTCCAAATCAAATCTTTCTTTCTCTTTTGGAGGAAGGCTTTCATATTTTTGTTTTTTTCTTTTCAAGAGTTTCTCAATCCCTTCAGCCCCCCTAAAATCAGCACTAATGCCCATTTTAATTGCCAAATTGAAAATATCTCTTGTCTTCATTATAGTAATTTTAATTGAAAATTTTAAAAAAATCAACTAATAAATTTTTAGGAATTTTCTTTAAACTTTTGTTCTACAATCTTTAAACTCTCTTGATATAAAGGTGGAACTTTCAAATTTTAACTATTTTTCCACTACTGGAAGTTATTCTGGTGAATGAAAAAGGCGAGGCATAAATTATTTTTTTCTTTGAAAATAACTATTAACTACATCCACAAAGGCTTCCAAGCGTGTCAAAAGTCCAGCTTCTGCTGTGTGTTCATCAATAGAAAGAGATAAAAAAGGAATTTGATATTTTTGATGAATTTTTTCTAAAATGGGTCTTACGGTTACTTCTGGCATACAGGCAAAGGGAAGAATTTGAATTACTCCATCAAATCCTTTTTTTATATACTTTAACATCTCATAAACTGCATCTCCGCCATGACCTCCTACTGGGGACTGGAGATAATTTTTTATTTTGCGGTAAATAAAGAAATCTTTGAAAAAAAGCTTTTTGGAAAGATGATAAGAAAGAGTAATTTCTTTGTGAACTTCTACCCCTAAATATCCCAACTTTCTCTCTATTTCAAAATTTACATCTGGCTCGCAAGCCATAAAAATCTCCCCCACAATTCCTACTTTTGGAAGTTTTTTTTCTTTTTCAATCTCAATCTTAGAAAAGTCTTTAAAGATCTCTTTTCTTAAAAGAGAAAGTTTCTTTTTTTTAAACTTTTTTAGTTTTAAAAGTCCTTCTCTAAATACTTTATCTGTTTCCCCTTTCTTTTTTTCTCTAGGTCTTAAAAGATTAGAAATTCTTTCCATCTCTTCAATTATTTTTATCCTTTTCCAAAAACGAAAAAAACTTTTTAAAATTTCAAAAAAAGACTTTCCAAAAAGCTTTTTTAAGGTAGAATATAAATCTTTAAGGTTTTGATCAAAAATAATAAATTGAATATCTCCTTTTTTCTCTTTTAAAATTTTTTCTTGTAATACTCCGTAATATCTTAATCTACAAGATCCTTGAGAAGTAACCATTAAAATACTTTGGGCTCCTCTCTCAATAGCCTTTAAATAATTAGCAACATTGGCTTTGAAAGGAAAACAATACATTTCAGGACAAATTTTTACTGCTTCCAAAATATCATTTGAAGTAGTCTTTTGGGGAATTTCTGTTTTTCCTCCTAGTTCTTCAATTAAAAGTTCAAAAGCTAAAGTATAATTTCCCATTCTTGGAAAGGCAATTTTTGGAGGCATAATTTTAAAGCTAAAAATTTAGGTTTTTTTTAATTTATTTAATTTTTCTTTAATCTTAGGAATTTGACGCCACCAACTATCAATTTCAGTTTTCTCTATTTTTTCAGCTATTTTTTTAGCAGATTTTGTCTTTAATTTTGATTTTGCATTATCTATCCAAACTTTCACAAGTTTGTTTCCTCTTTCCATTTGAGATTTTGCTTCAATGATTAATTCTAATAAATCAGCGTCTTTAGCAACAATTGCTTCTGGAGTTTTTTGTTCTATCCATTCTTGATACAAATCTTTGATTTCTTTTTCTCCGATTATTCCTTTAATTTGATCAAAAAAGGCATTTTCTTCTGCTTTTTTTGAATTCAGGTAAGTTTCATTTATTAAATCTCTATCCCCTACTCTAGCCTCGCCGTTGTCATGAAACAAAGCAATTAAAGCTGATCTTTCTGCATTTACTTTTTCCATTTTTCCTAAAACAAAAGCAATCTGGCTTGCTAAAAAACTATGTTCTGCTACAGAATCTCCATTTTTCATTCCAATATTACGCCAGCCCACTCTTGGAGTTTTCTTTAAAACAGCTACTTCCAAAAAAAATTTAACGATTCTATCTAATTTCATAAATTTTAAAATCAATTTCAATCTGAGTTTTACTTTATCACTACTAAAAAATATTGTCAAATAATTTATTCAAAATAATTTATTAAGAATCTCTTTGTTCCTTTTTTTTCTTTATCTTTTCTAAAACTTCCTTTAAAACCTCCTCTAAAATTTGGTAAAGTGAGGCATTGATGATGACATTTTTGTCCATTTCTTCTCCAATATTAACTCCCAATTTTTCTAAATAGGGTCTGATGTTTTCTTTGAAAGAACTAAAAATTGCTTCTTTCACTAAATGATTTTTTTTGTCTTCAATTTCATCTAATTTGACTTTTTCTTTTATTTTCCTCTCTATTTTCTCTTTATCAAAATCTAAAAATTCAGAATATTTCCCAAGTTTTACCCAATCATCAAGAGAAAAAATTGAAAGATAATTTCTAATTTTTTCAAGTTGAGAAATATGTTTATTTAAAGTCAAAAGAGCTTTTTTATCTTCTTCTTTCAATCTTTCAAAACCAAAAATGATTTTCTCTCTTTTAGAATTGTCACCTATTAAAAAATAGAAATTATACTTTCTTAATTCTTCTAATACTTCTCTTTTTTCTTTTACTCTCTCATATCTTTGCTTGAGGATTTCTTCTCCCTCTTTTAAAGTCTTTCCTTCCCAATTGAAAAAAGAAAGATAATCAAAAATACTTTCTTTTCCTTGTTGAGATTTCTTTAATTCTTCTTTAAAAAATCTCTCTATTTGTTCTGGTTTTTCTTTTTCTAACTTTCCTTTCATTAAAATTACTGGAAGAAAAACCTCACCCTCAGCTTCTCCTAAAACTACTACTCCCAAAGAATCTCTGCCTATTTCTTCTGCTTTTACTTTTTCAGTTATTAGACATTTTTCAGCTCTATTAAATGCATACCAATTTGCCTCAACTTTTTGTACTAGACATTTTTTAGCACTGTCAAATGCATCTACTTCTTCCGATTTAACCTCTCTTGCCTCACAGTTTTCAGCTCCAGGAAAGGCGCTTACTCTAGCTTCAACTTTCTCTACTTTGCAGTTTTGAGCCATAGAAAATGCATCTCTTCCAGCTTTAACATATTTTGCTTCACAATTTTCAGCATTAGGAAATGCGGTTATTCCAGCCTCAACTTTTTCTGCTTTACAATTTTGAGCCAAAGAAAATGCATCACTTTTTGCTTTAACATATTTTGCTTCACAGTTTTCAGCTCCAGAAAATGCACTCATTCCAGCTTTGACACTTTCTACCCAACAAAATTTAGCCTCCTCAAATGCATTTTGACCCGTTACAACCTCTTTTGCTTTAATTTTTTCTGATTTGGGAAACACACTTTCCTTTACATCCACTCTTTCTTCTATCTCCAAACCAGTTAGTCCTTCTTGGGTATAATCTATTTCTTTTTTTCTTTCCTTTTCAATTTTTCGTCTTTCTGGACTTTTTCTCATGCTTTAAATCTATTATATCAAAAATTTTTATTTTTCTTTATTAAGTCCTTGCACTTTTTTCATTTTTTTATTAGTTAATTTTAAAATGCATCCTTTAGTAGCTTTAGCAAAATTAGCAGTAGAGACTTTTATAAAAGAAGGAAAAATAATTTCTTTTGTTCCCCCAGAAATTCCAAAAGAGTTTCTAGAAAAAAGAGCAGGGGTTTTTGTAACGATAATGAAAAATAAAGAGTTAAGAGGGTGTATTGGAACTTATTTACCTACAACACAAAATATTGCCAAAGAAGTAATTCAAAATGCTATTTCAGCTGCCACTCAAGATTGGAGATTTCCTCCTATTACAAAAAAAGAACTTCCTTTTTTATCTTTCACTGTTTATATTTTAAGCCAACCAGAATTAGTTAAAGATTTAAAAGAATTAGATCCAAAAAAATATGGAATTATTGTCAAAAGTATTTCAGATAAAGAAACCCCTCCTAAAACTGGACTTTTATTACCCGATTTAGAAGGAGTAGATACTATTGAAAAGCAAATTTCAATTGCCTGCCAAAAAGCAGGAATTGATCTTAAAAAAGAAAAGATTTTAATTTATAAGTTTAAAGTGAAAAAATATTCATAATTTGACAGAAAGTTTCAAAAAATAATAAAATAAAATTGTATGGTACGACAATTTACAGCAATTTATAAAAAAAGAGGAAGATGGTATTTGGGTTGGATAGAGGAAATTCCAGGAGTTAATACTCAGGGAAAAACTCTTAAAGAAGTCAAAGAAAATCTTAAAGAGGCGCTTTTATTGATTTTAGAAACTAACCGTCTTCTTAATAAAAAAGAGGTGAAAGGAAAAGTGATCCGAGAGCCAATCTCTATTTCTTTGAAATGAAGCGAAAAGATTTAATCAGGCACCTTCTTAAAGAAGGGTGTATTTTTATTAGGGAAGGTGGCAAACATAGTATCTTTTTTAATCCCTTATTAAAGAAAACCTCAACAGTGCCTCGCCATAATGAAATAGATGATTTTTTGGCAAAGAAAATTTGCCGAGATCTTGGTATAGCTCAACCAAAAAAGAAAAAATGAAGATAGATTTACATTGCCACAGTTATTATTCAAACGATGGAATATCTTCTCCTGAAAAATTAATAAAGAGTGCTCTTAAAAAAGGATTAGATGGTATTGCTTTAACTGACCACAATACTACTAAGGGTTGGAAAGAAGCCATTAAAGTAGCAAAAAAATTGAAGGCTTTTTTAATTTTGGGAGAAGAAATAAAAATAAAAAAAGGGAAAAAAACAATAGGAGAAATTTTAGGATATTTTTTAAAAAAAGAAATAAATCCTGAAGGAAAAAATGTTGAAGAAATTGTCAAAGAGATAAAAAAACAAGGTGGAATTGCCATTGTCGCCCATCCTTTTTCTTGGAAAAAACCTTTTGAAAATTTAGAAAAATACAAAAATTTAGTAGATGGGATAGAAGTTTTCAATTCAAGAAGTCATACAAAAAGAGCAAATAAAAAAGCTTTTGAGTTTGCTCAAAAACACAATTTAATAATGACAGCTGGAAGTGATGCCCATTCTTGTTTTGAGGTTGGCACAGCTTTCATTGAAGCTGAAGCTAAAAATTTAGAAGAATTAAAACAAGCAATTTTGGAAAGAAAAATAAAAATTTTTGGTAAACAATCTCCCCTCTTTTTTCATTCTTTTGCTACTTTAGGAAAAATAATCCATCTTTTTTGGCAACCAAAAAGTAAATAAAGCACCTCGGACACTCTATAAATTCCTCAATCTTTGTCCTACTCAACTTAAACTTAATATTTTCTCAATATTCTCAAACCAATATTTTTTGTATCCTTGAGGGACTTTTTACCTTAGCTTTCTTATATTAATTTTTCTAAAGAAATTTTTCTTTTTCTAAAGGATTAGATTTTTCATTCAGACGCTATTTTTCTAACTTTTATTCTTTTTTTTGAATTTTAAATAATTCTTTCAAACTTTCCCAATAATGTTTCTCAAATTCTTTCTGGTCAACTCTCACAAATCTCCAGTCTCTTTGTGTCAACTTTGTTGCATCCTTACACCAAACTTTAGCTCTTTCATCTTTTAACTGAACATCTATATCAATTCTTCCCTTTGTTTCTATTAAAAAATATTTCTCATCTATAGTTTTTACTATAAAATCGGGATAATAAAATCTTATGTTTTTCTCTTGGTCTAAATACTCTATAAAAAACCCAATTTTAGGAACAATTTTAGTAAAAGCAAAGACATCACTGGCTCCATCCAAAAATTTAGCAAAATCTATCTCAAAAGTATTCTCACAAGGGACATAATTGAAAATACATTTTTTAGCCGGATAAACCTGTCTTGACCAAACAAAAGGCTTAACTTGAGATAAATCTATAAAATCTTTCTTTTCAGGCATTATTTCTTTAAATGTTAAGTCTTTAAATGCATTTACAAAAGTCTTAACCAAAAATTCTTCTATATAAGTTTGGCTAAGATTATAAAGAACTCTTGGATCATCTAAATTTACTTCTTTTTCAAATAACTTTTTGCACACATAATTTTTTACTAAAGGATAGAACTTTTCAAAATTAGTAGTTGTAGGAATTTTTAATTCTTTCAAAATCTTTTGGGTATAGTAAGCGATAACTGATCTTGAATCTTGGGGAACAGGTAAAGTCCATTTTCTTCTTATAATCTCAGTATCTGTATCTATTCTTTTAGCAATGTATTCAGCTTCTAAGACTTTATTTTCTAATTTTTTACCGCCTTTGGGAATTTTTTCTAAATCTAACTCTTCTAAATTAGGCTCTCTTAAAATAACCCTCGGGGAGATTACAGGAATTCTTATATTTTTATCTGATTTATTCTTATCAACAAAGATAGTAGTAAGTTCAACTTTTGTTCCTGTATCAAACTCAGCAAATTTTATTCCTTCTTGTTTTTCTAATTCTTCTAAAACTTGCAAAAGTCCTGGTGGTCCAATTACTTCTAATACATTTATATTTTTCTTTGGATTTGCAGATTCTTCAGGAAATAATTTTCTTAAACCTCGTCCAATTACTTGTTCTGGGAGAACTTTTCTTTTGGAAGTGTAAGATCTTAAACCCACAATCGCTACTACTGACTTTACATCCCAGCCTTCATTTAACATCATTACACTTACTATTACATCATAAGGATTATCTGGTTCATCTATTAACCTTGCTACTTTTCTTGCTTCATCTAAATCTTTTTGGATAATCTCTCCTCTTAAATTTGTATGAATTAACAAAACTTTTCCTTTTAAGTCAGAAATAGAATTTACATATTTAAAAACATCGTCTGCTTGTTTAGTATCTTCGCACATAATAAATAAAACTGGTTTTTTGCCCAATTTTTTAAGTTTGTTCCTGTATTCTCTAAATCGTCTAACGCCTGCATCTATCCAAGCCTTATATCTTTCAGAAGCCCGAGAGGAATTAATCTCACAGGCTTTTTTGACAATTCCTTTTAAAGGAAGTTTTACAATATTCATATGGATAGCTTCTTTTAGAGTGAAATCAGAAATTATCCAAGGGAAATATGCTCCTGTTTCTGTTTTGGGAGTGGCCGAAAAATCTAATTCTATGTTTATTCCTTTTCCATATTGAGAAATTAAATTCTTATGAAGTTCTAATAAAATCTGCTTCCATTTCTTTTCAAAATTATAAATATGATGTGCCTCATCTTTTAAAATCATAATATTAGGGCAAGTAGTTAAAACTTCCCTAATTCTGTTTGATTGAGCAATATCAGAAATATTAGAAACTGTTGGCAAGCCCAATTTTTCATTTACAAATTCCTCTGTTTTTTTCTTTTTTGATTTCCTTTCTTCTAATTGCTGAATGTTAGTTAAAAACAAAACCTCTTCTGGAATTGTATAAATTGGATCTTCTCTTAAAATAATCTTTAAATTAAAACCATCCTGCCACTCAGGAGGGACAAAAGGATAACTTTTAAAAATTTTTAAATCTTGAAAATCTCTTTTTAATCTGTCATAAACAATAACATTAGGACTGATAATTAAAAATTTAGAAGTAAAATCCTCTTTATTTTCAAACTTCCAGTTAAAATAGGACCAAACAATAGCCAAAGCCATAACAAAAGTTTTTCCAGAACCTGTTGCCATTTTAAAAGCATACAAAGGATATTGATCATAAGAAGGATCATAACCAGAAATTGGTCCCTGTCCAAACTCCCTTGCCAAATCTATAAACTTTCTCAATTTCATTACTTCATAAACATAAATCAAAGTTTCAATCGCTTCTCTTTGGCAAAACCAAAAAGAAAATAAATCATTATCAACTATATGATCTTCCTTAAACCAAAAATTCAAAAGTCTTCTCGTTGTATTTGAAACACCGGGATAGTTTTGCCCTCTCCAAGAAAAAACAGCTTCTCTCAGTTTGTTAACTAAATATGTCTTAGACTTTTCACGCTGGGCTGGATTTAAAATTTCCATAAAATTAAAAATATCATTTTTTCTTCTTTTTAATTACTTTTTTAATCTGATTAGAGAGATTATGAACTTCTCTATCAGCTTCACGATTATAAAATAAAATAACTCCAAATATAACTACTATTATAAGTATAGGCGAAAAAAATTCATGAAACCAAAATAAAAAAAGTAGTAACCCTATCACTCCTATCATAAATCCTAAAAAAACTCTAAATATATAACTTCTCAAAATCTCTCCCATATAAATCTCTTTAGCAATTTTATTCTTTAAAAGATATTCCCAAATTTCAACATCGGTTATTTTTTCTTCTTCTTTTTTTTCTTTTTCTTCAAAAATAATTCTCATAAACTTCATAAACAAAGCTCCTAGTGCATATTCAAACAACCCAATAATATAAGCAAATATTATAAACTTAACCTCATTGCCTTCAAAGAAAGGTTTTATAAATCGGAAACTGATTGGAATTTCTTTAATGGGTGTTTTGATGAGATCTATAACAATAAAAAGAAAAGCAGAACCAAAAATTAAATACACCAAACTTCTAATTATAAATTGAGGAAATCTTTCTCCAATAAAAAGAAGTGTTTCTTTCATATTTTCCCCTTAACTATCTTATTCGTATCATTCCCAAATACATCCACGACCTTTACCATAATTTGATATTCTCCTTCTTTTTCATACTTGTGTCGTGCTTCCAAATCTACTTTTGGATTTTTCTTTGTTCTAAATGACTGCCACATATTGTGGAAAGTATCCCCCTTATAATCCCAATCAATAGCCCAGTAATCTATTAGTTCTGAGAAATGCTTAACCTTCTCTGCAATCTCTAAAAGCTCTGCTGTTGGTGGCAATTGAAAATCTGTAATTTTCAAAATAACTTCTTTATCTTTTACCTTTGTTTCAATTTCCAAATAAGCAACCTCAGCAAATTTTATGTGTTTTAAAAGTTCCTTTTCTACAACTTCATCTGGAATTTGCAAAAGTTTTAAATCAAACCCAACTAAAGCAGATTTTAGTTCATTTACAGAAGGAATTTGAATTAGTTTTAAGTCAACTCCGTTTTTCTTGGCAAAAACTTTACCCAACTCATTTACTCCATACCCCCAATCCCAGCCTAAAATATCACATTTATTAAAACCATTGGCTTTACATTCTAAAACAACTTTTTCTACTTCTTCCATTGTAACTGGAGCATTTAAAGGTCCAATATGAACAATTCTATCTTGTTTTCTTCCGTGCAAATATCTAAAACCAGTTAATTTCTCTGCTTGATAGAGTTTAAGCATAAAATTTAAATAATCTTCTTCTTTATCTTTCCAGTAAATTGTCTCATAATTTCCAATATTCCAGATCTCAAAAGGTCTTGCAGGATAGCCATATTTTTTCTTTTTCTCATCCAAAAGATCTTTTGAGTTATGAATGTCTAACAACCTTTTTCTTGTTACTTGAATGGCAAATTTTGATAAATCACATCCTATCCATTTTCTCCCTAATTTTTCTGCCACCGCTAAAGTTGTGCCTGAACCACAGAAAAAGTCAGCAACAATATCGCCAGGGTTAGAAGAGGCAAGGATGATGCGTTTTAAGAGAGCTTCGGGTTTTTCTGTAGGGAAATTATATGGTTGCTCATTCTTTATATCATCCCAAACATCTCCTACTAATGCTCCATGATAATCTGGTGAGGTAATTATTCTTAACACTTCTTTTTTTGAAATATTAGGATCGTGCCATACATAAGTTTTTAAAGCTCCTCTTGGATCACTACCACGCCCACGGGTGTAAAACCATCCTTTCTCATCTCTTTGTATGTTCTTAACAGTAGAAAGATTATATCCTCTCCGAGGTGGATTCCATATAGGCTTTGTTGATTCATGTTTTTTATAGAGTAAAATTGTCTGATATTCTGTAGGTAAATTGGAAGTTCCGCTTCCTTCTCTTCCTTTAAACCATACTATTTCATTTCTAAAAGAATTGTATCCAAAAATTTCATCAAGAATTATCTTAACATAGTGAGACAAATGGGGATCCAAATGAACATAAATTGAGCCGTTTTCCGCTAAAAGCTCTCTCATTAAAACCAGTCTTTCATACATATACTGAAGATAAGAAGCAATTCCACCAGACCAGGTGTCTTTATAAGCCCGCTCCTCAATAATCGATGGTTCTTTTTCTATTTGTTCATCTCCAACTTTAGTTCTTATCGTAAAATCTGCTCCTGTAAAAAATGGTGGATCAATATAAATCAAATTTATCTTCCCTGCCCAGCCCTGTTTTAAAAGAGAAGACATCACCAGTTTATTATCTCCCCAAA
>CAZKFX010000005.1:53459-54874 GCA_964552375.1 uncultured Candidatus Saccharibacteria bacterium | reverse complement strand
CCGCGGGGAGGACTCGAACCTCCAACCCACTGGTTAACAGCCAGTTGCTCTACCATTGAGCTACCGCGGAATGAATAATGTAATATTATACTAAAATTTACAAATATTTACAAAGCAAATTTAAATCAAATTTAGTATGGGCACAACCATTTTTACTTAGAGGAATTCCTTTACCAATTATTTTAAAGCGTTCTAACAAAGCAATTCCTAATTTTAACTCTTCAGGACAGGCAACCCCGATTACAGCGTCGGGTTTTATTTTTTTTAAAATCTTTTTTATTCCAGAACCACCCGGTAAAACAAACACTTTATAGTTTTTCTCTTTGGCTATTTTGGTTGCTTTATTGATTAGACAATCTGGAGAACAAGATTGGCAAATATAAGATGAATATTCTTTATCAAATTTGGCTTTACAGCGAAAGTCCATAAATTTTCTGGCACAATGAGGCAAAAGCAAAATTTTATTTTTGGCTTTTTTGAATTTTTCTTCATTAATTAAATTTTTGAGGTTAATATCAATTAATTCTTCAACAAGACAAATAGCTTCTTTTGGATAAATTCCAAAAACTTTGTCTACTTTAAATTTTTTAACTATCTCTCTAGAAAAATTTCCAATTTTTTTGTGAATTTCTCTTTTTTGGACAAATTTTGCAATTTCAATAAAAAATTTTTTCGGAAGCCTTTTGAAATCGTAATGAAAAGAATGAGGCATAAATATAAGTTCAATTGGAACAACTATTTTTTAGTTTCTCCAATTCTTTCTCTAATTCAGACACCCTTTTTTCTAACTTTTCAATTTTTTCTTTGTTTTTATTGATATCTGAAAGCCTAAATAATATTTTTCTTCCTTGAATGCCACCACAAGTTGGACAAGAAGGAAAACCCTCTACTGCAACAATATCTTTATCTTTTGTTTCAGTAAGACAAATTATTTTTCCTCCTAAAGCTTCTCCTGAAAAACAAATATCAGAGCAGTCAGAAGTGCCACAATTTTTAATATCGTGATTGTGTAAATTTAAGTCTCCCTTGTGTAACTCTACGTTTCCAAAAAAATGAGCATTATTGTTTGCACTAACCCCTACATAAAGCTCTTCCTCTACTATAAGGAAGGTGTTTACATGAAGATAGTCTTTAGTAAGTCTTTTTACCTCGCTTCCAATTTCCAAACAACCACTGCATCCATCTACGGTAGTATCTGGATTGGCAGAGGTACAATTTATTTTACTTCCATCTGAAGTACACCATTTACCTGCCATTAAAGTTCCTACCTGAGGATCTGATTCAGAAGGAAGATCATAATCGCAATCAATTGCTGAACCTGCAGCATCACTTTTGCACCATTTATTTGGAGTTAATTTATCTACCTGAGGATCTGATTCAGAAGGAAGATCATAATCGCAATCAATTGCTGAACC